>JADGQN010000066.1 GCA_017881765.1 Syntrophobacterales bacterium
AAGATCGTGGAGCTGAAAAGCTTCACAAAGGCCGGGGAGGAGCTGCATCTTACCCAGCCCACAGTGAGCAAACAGATGGTTGATCTTGAAGCGTTTTTCAACGTGCGCTTCATCGACCGCACCAAAAGGGGGCTTGCCCTGACCAAAGCAGGGGAAATTCTTTTCAAGTATGCCAAAGATTTTCTTGCGCTGCAGGAAGAAACGCTGGCCGCCATAGCAGCTTTCAAAGGCCTTCGGCGGGGAAACATTCGCATGGGGGCCAGCAACATACCCGGTGTCTACGTCCTCCCACCGATTCTTAAGCTCTTCAGAGAGCGGTACGAAGGCATTCAGCTCCAGCTCATCATATCTGATACAGGAGATATCTCCGACAAGGTCGAGCAAGGCGATCTCGACATCGGGTTCGTTGGGGCAAGAGATGAGACCAGGAAGCTTGTCTATCAAGCCTTCCTTGACGACCTGATCGTCTTCGTGGCCCCCCCGACGTACGCAGACTCGATGGGAATCGAAGAGATAAAACAGTACCCTTTGCTGGTGCGCGAGGCAGGTTCCGGTACGCGCAAATGTTTCGATGTTGCCCTGAAGAAGAAAGGCATCACTCCGGCCGACCTTCAGGTAGTCGCTGAACTCGGTGACACGCAGGCTATAAAGGAAGCGGTCAAACAAGGGATGGGCATTGCCTATCTGTCGCTGCGGGCAGTCACCGAGGAGTTGGCGAACCACACCCTTAAATTGCTTAACGTCGAAGGTATGGCCGGAGTAAAACGCTCATTTTATATTGTTCTAAAAAAGGGCAGAAGCCAGTCACCACAGGTGCAAGCACTTCTGAAAATCATAAATGAATGGAGAAAGAATGACAAGATACGTTTGGTTAGTGGTCAGCATATGTCTGACCTTTGTCGTTGAGCCCGTCTTCGCCAAGGTATCTCTTGATATCTACGGTCAGTCATATAAGAAAATCACCATAGCCACGCCCCCCTTTAAGAGCGATAACGGCGCAAAGGTGAAGGCTGACATGGGGGACCTTCTCGCCAAAGATCTGGACATGTCAGGCTTCTTCATTGTTGCTCCCAAGAGCGTCATGGACAGGGAGTTGACGGAAGAAGGGATCGACAAGAAAGAGATACGGTTTGAGAATTGGCGCTCCCTCGGCATTGAGCTCATATCCAAGGGACTGCTACAGACCCAGGCCGGGGGTTTGACGCTTGAGATATACCTTTACGACTCGAGCGACGGCACGCTGCTCTTTGCCAAGAGGTATCGCACGACAGCCGACGAGTGGCGAAGGCTCACCCACAGGTTGGCGGACGACATCATCCAGGCGGTGACCGGCGAGCGAGGCATCATGAGTTCCAGGGTGCTCTTCGTCACCGGGGGCAGGCAGGGCAAGGATATCGTTATGTCGGATTTTGATGGCGCGGGCCAGAGAAAGCTTACCGACTATGGCAAGATAACCCTTTCACCGTGCCTCTCCCCGGACGGCAAGTATCTTGCCTTCACCTCTTACAAAGAAGGAAGGCCTAACCTTTTCGTGCTCGACCTTGAGAAAAAGCGCGAGATATACGCCAACAGGGACGACGGAATGAAGCTGCCATCCGCGTGGTTCGACAATAAAACCCTGGTCTACACGCACACCTCGGGAAAGTACTCCGCAATCTATGCAGAAAACGTCGAGACAAAGGAAAAGAGGACCCTCCTGCGGCAGGAAGGCATTCTGACGTCTCCGAGCTTTAGCGTGGATAGAAAGAAGATGGTCTTTGTATCCGACATGTACGGAACCCCTCAAATCTTTATCCGCGACCTGTCATCCGGGGAAACAAAGCGGCTCACCTATGCGGGCACTTACAATACAGCACCGGCCTTGTCGCCCAAAGGTGACCTCATCGCCTATGGCTGCAAAACGGATGGTGCGCTGGAAATATGTGTCATGAAAACGGATGGTTCGGAGCCGCGGATACTGACGGACGGCGGCATAAACGATTCGCCTCACTTTTCGCAGTGCGGCAGGTATATACTTTACTCGTCGAGTAATGGCAAAAAGGCGGGCGTCTATTTCATGCTCCACAACGGCGATAACAGAAGAGCTCTTTCATTCACTGCCGGGGAAGATACCCAACCACAATTTGTACAATAGAGGTGAACTATGAAATTAGTATCGTATCTGCTGATAGCGGCCGCACTCTTTGTCGTTTTTGCTTGCTCGCCTAAGCCGGTTCACGTGCCGATTTCGGAACGAGTTGGCCAGCCCGCCGAGCAGGGGCAGGGCCAGGAGTCTCAGGCCGACCTGGATAGAAAGGCCAGGGAAAGGGCCGCCATACAAGAGGAGCTTCTCCAGCGGGATTTGGAGCGGCAGAAAATGCTTCAGGAGCAGATGAAGAAGGGCGCACCCATCTTCAAGGACATCCTGTTCGAATTTAACGGTTACTCGGTCAGTCCGGACTACCGGGGGCTGATAACCGATATCGCTGCTTGGCTCGCCCAGAACAAAGCCGCTAAGCTGACCGTTGAGGGGCACTGCGACGAAAGGGGCACTATCGAATACAACCTTGCCCTTGGTGAGAAGAGGGCGGAGTCGGTAAAAAGTCAGCTCGTAATGGCAGGGGTCAAAGATGACCGTATCAAAACCATTTCATACGGGAAAGAGGCACCGGCCGACCCGGGCCACACGGAAGAAGCCTGGGCCAAGAACAGACGCGCCCATTTTAAAATCGACTGATGGAGGACCGAGATGAAGAAGTGGCTGCCTCTTTGTTTGCTTTCTATCTTGCTGCTGGGCTGTGTTTCCAGTTCGGAGCTCGGAGACGTGAGGAGAGACGTCACAACGGTCTATCAGGAGTTCCGCTCCTATAAAGATTCCACTGATGCCCGTCTTTCCAAGATCGAGAAGGATATGTCGGCACTTTCTCAGAGCATGCGGTCAGTCGAAGAACTCACGCGCAAACAGTTTCTCGATTTGTCCATGTCCGCGGAAAGCAATGACGACAAAATCAAGACCATCCTCGGGAGGCTGGACGAACTCGATTCCCAACTGCGCACGTATTGGGGTGAAACCAAAGGGGAACTCAAGGAACTTAAGGGCGCCAGGAAACCGGGAGCTCCGCAGAAAAATGGCCCTAAGGCGCCGCAGGGCAATTATGACGAATTATACAAGCAGGCATTCGACGCCTTCCAAAAAGCTCAGTACGACGACTCCATACGAGCCTTTTCTAACTTTCTGCAGTCTTATCCCGACACCCCTCTCGTCCCGAATGCGCGCTACTGGATGGGCGAGGCATACATGAACCTGAAGGATCAAGAGAAGGCCATCGTCAGTTTTCAGGAGGTCATCGATAAGTATCCTAACAGCGAAAAGGCCCCGAGGGCGTTGCTTCGTCAGGCAGAGGCCTTCGGAGACCTGGGCGACAAAAAGAGCTCTACCACCCTCCTTAAAAGGGTGATAGAGCTCTATCCGAAAAGCGATGAAGCGCGTATCGCTGAGAGACTACTCCACAACCTCGGCGGCTAGTAAGCTGGCCTCCGGCGGCAGTGGTTCAAGCAATTCTTCGCCTTTCTCAAGTGCCGCCATCTCGAAACTGCGGTACTTCAAGAAACCTGTTCCCGCCGGTATGATTCTACCCATGATTACGTTCTCTTTGAGCCCGCGCAAGTAATCGACCCGTCCTTCGATCGCAGCCTGGGTGAGCACTTTCGTCGTATCCTGGAAGCTGGCCGCTGAGATGAAGCTATCGGTAATCAACGATGCCTTTGTAATCCCCAGGAAGAGAGGCTCCGCTGTCGCGGGACGACCGCCTCGGTCAATGGCTCGTCTGTTTTCATCATCGAAGACCCACCATTCAACCGGCTCGTCGATGATGAAGTTGGTGTCCCCCACATCCTTAATCCTGACCCGCTTCAGCATCTGCCTTACGATAATTTCTATGTGCTTGTCGTTGATCTTGACACCCTGGAGCTGATACACTTCCTGGATCTCGTTGACCAGGTACCGGGCAAGATCTTTTATGCCGAGTATGCGAAGCACGTCGTGCGGGTTTGCCGAGCCGTCCATGAGCGGCTCTCCCGCCTTTACGTAATCGCCCTCGTGGACTATGACGTGTTTGCCTTTCGGGATGGTATATTTCCTCGGCTCACCCCGGTCGGGCGTCACCATAATCTCCCTCTTGCCTTTCAAGAGCTTGCCAAAGGAGACCATGCCCTCCACCTCAGACACGATTGCGCTCTCCTTTGGCCTGCGCGCCTCGAACAGCTCGGCCACGCGTGGCAGGCCGCCCGTGATATCCTTCGTCTTGGTGGTTTCCCGCGGAATCTTGGATATAACATCCCCGGCATGAATCACATCACCTTCATTCACGACGATATGGGCCCCCATGGGAAGCATGTACCGGGCGAGGCTGGTTGTGCCGGGTACCGTAATTGTCTTGCCCTTGTCGTCCTTGATCGAGATCCTCGGCCTGACATCCGTATCGCGAAACTCTATGATGACCTTATAGGCCAGGCCGGTCACTTCGTCCACCCGCTCCGCCATGGTGACACCCTCTGAGATGTCGCCGAATTTCACCCTGCCCGATACCTCCGAAAGGATGGGGATCGTGTACGGATCCCACTCTGCCAGTGTGTGGCCCTCAGCCACCTTCTGACCATCGGCCACGCGGAGCTTAGCACCGTAAATTATCGTGTACTTTTCCCTCTCGCGCCCGGCCGCATCCACGATAGCCACCTCGCCGTTCCTGTTCATGACGATCGGCTGGCCGTCTTTGTTAAGGACTACTTTTACGTTATGCAGCTTGACAATACCCTCGTTCCGCGATTCCAGGGTCGACTGCTCGACACGCCGGGAGGCGGCTCCACCGATGTGGAAGGTCCTCATCGTGAGCTGGGTCCCCGGTTCGCCTATGGACTGGGCAGCTATGATGCCAACCGCCTCTCCGATACTTACCAGCCTGCCCCTCGCAAGGTCTCGTCCATAGCACAGGGCACAAACGCCGCGCTTTGAGCGACAGGTGAGCACGGAGCGAATCCTCACCTTTTCCAGACCCGCCTCGTCGATCTTCTTCAGGTGCTCTTCCCTGATCTCATCGTTCCTTTTGACGATGACCTCTCCGTCCGGATCTCGCATGTCCTCCAGGGAGACCCTGCCGAGGATACGCGTGCCTAGCTGTTCGATTACCTCGCCGCCTTCCATCAACGCGGCCACTTCGATCCCATCAAAGGTACCGCAATCGGTATCTGCAATGATGACGTCGTGTGCGACGTCAACGAGCCTTCTGGTGAGGTAACCTGAATTTGCTGTCTTGAGAGCCGTGTCTGCGAGGCCCTTCCTGGCACCACTCGTTGAAATGAAGTACTGGAGCACCGTAAGACCTTCCCGGAAGTTACTGGTAATAGGTGTCTCAATGATCTCGCCGGAGGGTTTTGCCATGAGACCCCTCATGCCGGCAAGCTGACGTATCTGCTGCGCATTTCCTCTGGCGCCCGAGTGGGCCATCATATACATAGGATTCAGGCTGTCCTGATACTCATACTTCGGGTGTGCAGCAACATGGGCTGCCGCGGACTTGCCCCGTTTCGAGGTCTCTTCCGCCTTGGGCGCGAATCCGTGCCGTGGCAGCACAGCAGGCACCTCCACCTTCTCGGAGCCCAGCTCTCTCATAAGTTCATCAGCAATGCGCTCGGTCACGTCGGCCCAAATATCGATTACCTTATTGTACCGTTCACCGTCCGTAATGAGCCCCTCTGAATACTGGTTCTGAACAACCTTTACCTCGCCCGAGGCCTTGTCAATGAGCTCCTTTTTCTTCGTCGGAATCTTCATGTCGTCGATAGAGATCGAGATCCCTCCCAGGGTGGCATAGAAAAACCCGATATCCTTGAGCCTGTCTGAAAGGATAACGGTCGCCTTTTCCCCGCCCTGGCGATAACAGATGTCGACGAGCTGACCTATCGTTTTCTTGTCCATGGTGCGATTTATTACATCAAAGGGCATCTCAGCAGGGATGACCTCCCTCAGGAGGATCCGGCCGGGGGTAGTGGCGACCCTCGTACCGTTCATGCGCACCTCGACCCGCGCATGAAGGTCAACCTCCCCTGCATCGTAAGCCATGATCGCTTCTTCCGGGTCGGCAAATATCTTGCCCTCGCCCGGTCTATATTTCCTCTCGATAGTGAGGTAGTAAAGACCGAGGACGATATCCTGCGTTGGCACGATGATCGGCCTTCCATTAGCGGGTGAAAGAATATTGTTGGTGGACATCATGAGGATCCGCGCCTCAGATTGGGCCTCTATGGACAGCGGGATGTGCACAGCCATCTGGTCTCCGTCAAAGTCAGCGTTGTAAGCCGGGCAGACAAGTGGGTGCAGCTGAATAGCCTTGCCGTCAATCAGCATCGGCTCAAAGGCCTGTATGCCAAGCCGGTGAAGGGTAGGGGCCCTGTTGAGCAGAACCGGATGTTCCTTGATTGCCTCTTCCAGCACGTCCCACACTTCAGGCCTTTCCTTTTCCACAAGCTTCTTGGCGTTTTTGATTGTGGTTGCGAAACCCTTGCGGATGAGTCTGTTATAGACAAATGGCTTGAAGAGCTCCAGCGCCATATGCTTGGGAAGCCCGCACTGATGAAGTCTCAGTTCAGGGCCAACCACGATGACCGATCGGCCGGAGTAATCGACCCGTTTCCCCAGGAGGTTTTGCCGAAAACGTCCCTGCTTGCCTCTGAGCATGTCGGAGAGGGACTTGAGTGGCCGCTTACTCGTGCCGGTCACGATCCTTCCCCTTTTCGAATTGTCAAAAAGGGCGTCCACCGCCTCCTGGAGCATGCGTTTCTCGTTACGTATGATGATCTCCGGGGCGTTCAGTTCCATCAGCCTTTTCAGGCGGTTGTTTCTGTTGATCACGCGGCGGTACAGGTCGTTCAGGTCCGAGGTGGCGAACCGCCCGCCGTCCAGGGGGACAAGCGGCCTCAGTTCCGGAGGAAGAACGGGGATGATGTCCAGAATCATCCAGTCGGGTTTCACGCCCGAGATGCGAAAAGCGTCGACCACCTTGAGGCGTCTTGCCAGCTTCTTCCTTTTGGCGTCAGACGAGGTGTCGCGCATTTCTGCCCTGATGGTCTTCGAAAGCTCCTCCACCTCTATGTGTCTGAGACACTCGCGCATTGCCTCTGCGCCTATGCCTCCGGTAAATTTCTCGCCATACTTCTCCCTACCCTCTATGTACTTTTCCTCGGTGATAAGCTCTGCAAACTGGTAAGGAGAAGGGCCGGGCTCAATGACGATATACATCTCAAAGTAGAGGACGCGTTCCACCTCTTTGATCGAGAGCTCGAGAAGCGTTCCGATCTTGCTCGGCATGCTCTTCAAGAACCAGATGTGGGCTATGGGGGATGCTAATTGTATGTGCCCCATTCTCTCCCGCCTCACCTTGGACTGGATTACTTCTACGCCGCACTTTTCACAAATGATGCCCCGGTGCTTCATCCTCTTGTATTTGCCGCAGATGCATTCATAGTCCTTAACCGGGCCAAAAATACGGGCACAGAAAAGCCCGTCCTTTTCCGGCTTAAAGGTCCTGTAGTTGATCGTTTCCGGCTTCTTCACTTCGCCAAAGGACCATTTCTCGATCAATTCCGGAGAAGCGAGGGATAGCTTCATCGCTGTATAACTCAACGGGTCTTTCTGTTTTTCAAAAATCTTGAAATAATCTTCCAAAACTGACCTCCTTATCCTTCCTCTTTTATCAGGTCAACATTGATGCAAAGGCTTTGCAGTTCCTTAACGAGAACGTTAAAAGACTCCGGGAGACTCGGCTCAAGCACATCCTCACCTTTCACAATCGCCTCGTATGCCTTAACTCTCCCACTCACATCATCTGACTTGATCGTTAGGAATTCCTGGAGCGAGTACGCGGCTCCATACGCTTCCAGCGCCCACACCTCCATCTCACCCAGCCTCTGGCCGCCAAACTGCGCCTTGCCGCCGAGAGGTTGCTGGGTTACCAGGGAGTATGGACCGATAGAACGCGCATGGATCTTGTCATCAACCAGATGGTGCAGCTTCAAGAAGTACATGGTGCCCAGGGTTACTTTGTGATGGAATGGTTCTCCTGTCCTGCCGTCGAACAGCGTAATCTGCTTGCTGGGCGGAAGTCCGGCCTTGGCAAAAAGCTCACTAATCTCCTCTTCCTTGGCCCCGTCGAAAACAGGCACGGACATGTGGATACCGTTTTTCATCTGGGATGCCAGTTCTATTACTTCGTCGTCGCTCAACCCATCAAGAAACTTGTTCATCTCGCTCCCGCCCATCAAACCCTTGATCCACTTCCGAATGACTGCAGGGCTGCTCACGGCATCGAGCAACTGTCCTATCTTTCGGCCAAGCTCGCTTGAGGCCCACCCGAGGTGGGTCTCAAGGATCTGACCGGCGTTCATTCTCGAAGGCACGCCAAGAGGGTTGAGCACTACATCCACGGCAATCCCTTCATCGGTAAACGGCATATCCTCTTCGGGTAAGATAACGGAGACTATACCTTTGTTCCCGTGTCTGCCGGAAACCTTATCTCCCACGGCAATCTTCCGTTTCATAGCCACATAGACCTTGATTGTCTTGAGTACGCCCGGGGGCAACTCATCTCCCTTCTTGACCTTGTTTATCTTGTCTTCGTAGTAAAGTTTGATGATCTCAATCTGGTTATCCTGGCTGTCGAGGACCTTGGAAACCTTTGACTCCAGCTGCTCGTTCTTGAACTCCACATCCTGCAGCTTGTCAAGGTTGAGGACGCTCAGCTTCTCTTTGGTGAAACGCTCACCCTTTTTCATCAGCACCTTTCCACGCCCGTCCTTAAGGTCAGAGGGCGCGGCCTTACCGAGAAGCAGGTGGGTGATTCTTTCTCTCGTCGCCTCAAGGATGATTTTGATCTGGTCTTCCTGATCCTTGAGGATGTTCGATATCTCTATGTCCTCGATGAGTCTCGACCTCTCGTCTTTATCAATGCCTCGTCTGGAGAGCACCTTTACATCAATGACAATCCCTTCGATTCCGTGCGGAACCCGGAGCGAGGTATCCTTGACGTCGCCGGCTTTCTCACCGAAGATCGCCCGGAGGAGCTTCTCTTCGGGTGTCAACTGGGTCTCCCCTTTTGGCGTTACCTTGCCAACCAGTATGTCTCCGGGACGGCAAGGGGCGCCTGTCCTGATAATGCCACTCTCATCGAGATCCTTGAGCGCTTCATCCCCTACATTCGGGATGTCCCGCGTCACCTCTTCCTTCCCGAGCTTCGTGTCCCGAACCACACACTCCAGTTCCTCGATGTGGATAGAGGTGAAGGTATCCTCCATGACAAGACGCTCGTTGATGAGGACGGAGTCTTCGTAATTGTATCCGCGCCACGGCATGAAGGCCACGAGCACGTTTTTCCCCAAGGCAAGCTCTCCCCGGTCCGTAGAAGGCCCGTCGGCAAGTACCTCGCCCTTCTTGACGAAGTCACCCTTCCTGATAACAACCCTTTGATTGATACACGTGTCCTGGTTCGAGCGCCTGAACTTCAATAAGTTATAGACGTCTATCTTTGTAACCGTCTCGTCAGGGCCGTTTTCCGCATCGTACTTGACAATGATCCGGTTGGCATCAACGCTTTCCACAGCCCCCGCGTGACGCGCCGTGATACTGACCCTCGAATCCCGGCCGACGATTCTCTCCATGCCCGTCCCGATCAATGGCGCTTCCGTCGTGATCAATGGGACCGCCTGCCGCTGCATGTTTGATCCCATAAGGGCCCTGTTAGCGTCATCGTGCTCGAGGAATGGGATAAGGGACGCCGAGACACTGACAAGCTGCTTCGGCGAAACGTCCATCAAGTCTACCTCTTTGGGGTCAATCCAGTAAAACCCGCCGCCTTTCCTGGAAGAGACGAGCAGATCCGGCACAAACCTCCCCTTTGAATCGACCGGCGCATTAGCCTGCGCCACAAAGTACTGTTCTTCGTCAAGGGCACTGAAGTACTTGACCTCAGCCGTGACCCGTCCGTCACGCACCACCCGGTACGGCGTCTCTATGAAACCATACTCGTTGACCCGGGCATAGGTTGAGAGTGAAGCAATAAGACCGATGTTCGGACCTTCAGGGGTCTCTATCGGGCAGACCCTGCCGTAGTGTGTCGGGTGTACGTCCCTGACTTCGAACCCTGCGCGCTCGCGTGTTAGACCGCCCGGTCCCAGGGCTGAAAGCCGCCTTTTATGGGTGATCTCGGAGAGCGGGTTTGTTTGATCCATGAACTGCGAAAGTTGGCTGCTGGCAAAGAAATCCTTTATGGCCGTGGCAACCGGCTTGGGGTTGACAAGGTCGTGGGGCATCAGCGTTTCCATCTCGGGAAAGGTCAGCCTTTCTTTGATCGCCCTTTCCATCCTGACAAGCCCCATCCTGAACTGGTTCTCCAGAAGCTCTCCCACTGTTCGGACGCGCCTGTTACCCAGATGGTCGATGTCATCCCCCGACCCTCTGGAATCCTTGAGACGCAGGAGTTGTCTTACAACCTCGATGATGTCCTCCTTCCTTAAGGTCACGACATCGATCGGAACGTCTATGGAGAGACGATGATTCATCTTCAGTCTTCCTACCTTCGACAGGTCATATCTCTCGGGCGAGAAGAACATGTTGTGCACGAGCGCCTCAGCAAACTCGTAGGTGGGTGGATCGCCCGGTCTCAGCTTACGGTAAATCTCGAGGAGCGCCTCCTCCTTTGTGGATGCTTTATCTATGCCCAGCGTGTCCCTGAGCGATGAGCTGACGTTCAGGTTGTCGATGAAGAGAATGTCAAACTGCTTTATCTTCCCTTTCTGGAGCTTGGCCAGGTCATCTTCTGTAATCTCTTTGTTAATCGAGAACACGACTTCCTTGGTTGTCGGGTCTATTATGTCGCTTGCCGCGATCTTGCCGATCACCTCCGCCTCATCCACCGGTATCTGCGTGATGCGGGCGAGTTCCATCTTCTTTATCACGGCTTTTGTGATCTTCTTATGCTTCTTGACCAGCACCTCGTCGGTCTCTGCATTCACTATGTCCGACGGGGCCTTTTGACCCACGAGCAAAGAAAGCGGCGTCTGTTTGAAAATCTTCTTGTCTTTCAGGATGATCGTCTCTTTGTCGTAGAAATAGTCGAGGATCGCCTTTTCGCTGTAACCGAGCGCCCGCAGGAGCAAGGTTACCGGGATCTTCTTGCGCTTGTCTATCCTCACATAGAGGAGGTCTTTGTGGTCAAATTCAAAATCGAGCCATGAACCCCTGTAGGGGATAATCCGAGCGGTGTAAGTAAAATTCCCGCTAAAAAGCGTTTTTGACTGATCAGCGCTGAAATAGACTCCGGGAGATCGATGAAGCTGGCTTACGATTACCCGTTCGGTCCCATTGATGATGAAGGTTCCGCGTTCTGTCATCAACGGAATTTCACCGAAATAGACGTCCTGCTCCTTGACTGCCCTGATCTCTCGCGTCTTGGCCGTGGGGTCCACATTCCAGACTACGAGCCTGATGGTGACCTTCATGGGCGCAGCGAACGTCAGTCCCCTGACGATACACTCTTCTTCCGAATATTTCGGATCCGCAATCTCGTACTTCACGAACTCGAGCGAGGTAGTCTCATGCGCATCTTTAATAGGGAATACGCTGGTAAAAACCGCCTGTAACCCCACATTTTTTCTCTCTTCCACGGAAAGCCCGTGTTGAAGGAATGTTTCGTACGAAGCTGTCTGTATCTCGATAAGATTGGAGATCTCGAGAACCTCTTCCAACTTCCCGAAGCTTTTCCGTAGTATCTTATTATGAAAGGTTTGCCTCATGCGTGTCGCACCCCTTGTTTTGGGGTTAGGGCCAAGGTAAAGGTAGCTGAACCCTCGACTCTTGGCCCTTGACCCTTAGTTTTACTCAACCTTAACTTGTCCACTGACCTCGGCGAGCTGCTTCTTAATCGACTCCGCCTCCTGTTTTGAAACACCTTCTTTGACGGACTTGGGTACACCCTCGACGAGATCTTTTGCTTCCTTCAAGCCTAAGGCCGTGATCGCCCTGACGACCTTGATTACCTGGATTTTTTTCTCGGCTTCATAGCCAGTCAAGACGACATTAAACTCTGTCTGCTCTTCGACCGCTTCAGCAGCCGCGGCAGGGGCTGCTGCGCCTGCTGCAGCCGCCATCATGGGCATCGCAGCAGAAACGCCGAATTTGTCCTCCAACGCCTTGATGAAATCTGAGAGTTCCAGGAGCGTCATGTTCTCTATAAACTGTATAACTTCTTCTCTCGTGACAGCCATATGCCATCCTCCTTCAGATTGCTTCTTTTTGAGTTTTAATTGCACTCAGGGTCCACATGAGCCGGTTGAGGTTGGCGGCGAGTACGCCCACAAGCCTCTGTGGCGGAGCCTGCATAACCCCAAGCAATTTGCTGAGCAGCACCTCTCTGGAAGGCAGTGCAGCCAGCCTCACCAGATCATTGGGACCCAGCTGCTGTCTGCCAAGCACCCCCGACTTCACCTTGAGAAACGGCATCTCCTTGGCCATGGATGACAACAGCTTTGCCACGGCCGCGGGGTCCTTATAGCTGCAAATGACTGCGTTTGGGCCGGTAAACTGGTCCCGAATGGCTTCCGCGTCGGTTCCGCTTGCAGCCAGTCTCAAAAGCGTGTTCTTTGTTACCTTGAGTTCTGCGCCAGCGTGCTGCAGTTCCCTCCTGAGCCGTGTCATCTGAGCAACATTCATGCCGCTGTATTCAGCCAGGAATAGGGCACGCGCGCGCTTCAGCTTAGACCCGAGGTCCTCTACGACTACTTGCTTGGCCTTTCTTTCCACTTGGTCTCATCCCTCCTTTCTTCGTAATATTTATGGAAGGTCAGAGAGACAACATGACAATAAAGTCTCGGTAGGCCGTAATCGTTTAATGGCGCGTGAGGCGCCACACCTACTTTCTCTGACTTATTCCCTCACTTGCTCAAGCTTCTCACATAGGTAGGATCGATTTTTATGCCCGGGCTCATCGTCATACTGATGGCTACACCCTTCACATAAGTCCCCTTACTTGATGGGGGTTTGAGCCGGATCACTGTCTCGAATAGCATACTGATGTTTTCCAGAAGTTTTTCCTTGCCGAAGCTCGCCTTCCCAACAGGTACATGGACGTTTCCGGCCTTATCGGCTCTAAATTCTACACGGCCCGCCTTCAGCTCCTGGACCGCCTTGGCAACTTCGAAGGTGACGGTGCCTACCTTTGGGTTCGGCATGAGGCCCCGTGGCCCGAGGATTTTGCCGAGCTTGCTGACCTGCCCCATCATGTCGGGGGTCGCTATAGCCTTGTCAAAGTCGAGCCATCCCTTCTGGATCTTATCGATGAAGTCGTCAGAACCTACAAAGTCAGCCCCTGCTTCCTGGGCCTCTTTCTCCTTCTGCCCCTTCGCAAAGACAAGCACCCGGACTTTCTTCCCCAGGCCGTTGGGTAGGACAACCGAGCCCCGCACCATCTGGTCCGCATGCCTCGGGTCAACTCCGAGTCGAAAAGCCAACTCCACTGTCTCGTCAAACTTGGCAATTCGTATTTCGGAAAGCAGGTCGACTGCTTCGTCCAGGCCGTACCTTTTTTCTCTGTCCACCTTTGCCTTGGCTGCTTTGTATTTCTTCGCTACATGTGCCATGTTGCACCACCTCACTCTAAATTCCGCAAGCTTTCTTTCTACCCTTCCGCAACTTCCAATCCCATGCTCTTTGCCGAACCCTCCACGATTCTCATCGCGCCGGCGAGGTCCTTCGCGTTCAGGTCCACCATTTTGAGCTGGGCAATCTCCTGTACCTGCGACTTTGTAATGGTACCGACCGTCTCTTTCTTCGGCGCGCTTGCGCCCTTTGCCAGCTTCACCGCCTTTTTGAGCAGGTACGACACCGGGGGTGTCTTTGTGATAAACGTAAAGCTCCTGTCAGAGAATATAGTTATGATTACCGGGATAACACTCCCTTCCTGGCTTTTCGTCCGCTCGTTATAAGCCTTGCAAAACTCCATGATGTTTACGCCGTGCTGGCCGAGAGCCGGGCCCACGGGGGGAGAGGGCGTGGCCTGCCCTGCGGGGAGCTGAAGCTTCACCATAGCCACGATTTTTTTTGCCATGCTAGAACTCCTTTACATTTTTTCGATCTGCATGAAATCCAACTCTACGGGCGTTGTCCTGCCAAAAATATTGAGAAGCACTTTCACCTTCCCTTTTTCCGGCTTGATCTCCTCTACGCTCCCCGTGAAATTGGAAAAGGGGCCCTCGATCACTTTAACGTTGTCCCCTTTATCAAACCGGATCTTCGGCTTGATCTTACCCTTTCCTTCCTGAATCGCATGTACGAGGTCTTTAACCTCTGAATCGGGCAATGGGGTAGGCTTCATGCCATAACCCACGAACCCGGTTACTTTCGGTGTGTTGCGAACGAGGTACCACGTATCCTCATTCATGTCCATCTGCACGATGATGTATCCGGGGAAAATGGTCCTCTGCGATTTCTTTACCTGGCCCTTTACCCGCTCCATGATCACTTCTGATGGAACGATGATTTCCCCGAAACTCTCCTCCATCTTACTCGTTCTTATGCGTTCTTCGAGCCCCTCTTTGACCTTTTGCTCATAGCCCGAGTAAGTGTGAACCACATACCATTTCTTTTCCATCTGCTTATCCATCTCTTCCATCTGCTTATCCACGGAACAAGGCCTGTACGATCTTGGCGAGTCCCACGTCAACAATGCCAAGAAAGAGCGCTGCGATGACGACTGTGATGAGAATGACGTAGGTACCCTTAAGGGCATCTTTCCTGGATGGGAACGTAACCCTTTTCGTCTCCAGGTAGACCTCTTTGAAATAGGTCTTCAGGTTCTCGACGTGTTCTCTGATATCCATCGCGTCCTCACAATACACAGGCCAGGAGGGATTCGAACCCCCAACACCCGGATTTGGAGTCCGGTGCTCTATCCGTTAGAGCTACTGGCCTTTTATTTTGTTTCCTTATGTGCAGTGTGCTTTTTGCAAAACCTACAGTACTTATTCATTTCCAGCCTGTCAGGTGTCTTCTGTTTGTTTTTGGTAGTGGTATAGTTTCTGTTTTTGCACTCCGAACAAGCAAGAATCACTAGCTGCCTCATCGTTGGCTCCTACTCTTGTATCTCCGTGACTACCCCTGCACCCACGGTCTTGCCGCCCTCTCTGATGGCAAAGCGGAGTTCCTTCTCGA
>JADGQN010000067.1 GCA_017881765.1 Syntrophobacterales bacterium
TGTATACTGCCCAACTTCCACCAGGACCCAGCAGTGCGAGCTCATCGAGATAACACCGGTCCGTGAAGTCTCGGATAGTCTCATGGCCGTAGAGGGCCTCAAGGACGGACAGGAGATCGTTCTTACCGCCATAGACCTGGAGAAGCCATGAGGAAAGCGGGCCGAAAAAGGGTATTGGAGCGCGTATGAGACGTTGGATCGTTTTTGTGAGTTCGCATAGTGGCCTGTTCCTGATGCTTTCACTTGTTCTGTTTGGTCTCTCGCTCTTCGTCGTCAGAGAACTTAACGTCGAGGCTTTTCCTGATCCTTCGCCTCCTACGGTCGAGATTGTCTCGATTTACGAAGGTAAATCTGCCGAAGAAGTGGAAAGGCAGATCACCATACCCGTGGAGATCGGCCTTGCCGGCATGAGGGGCCTGGAGAGGATCAACTCCGTCTCTCTTTACGGTCTCTCTGATGTGAAATGCAAGTTCTCCTACGACATCCCCTATCGGGAGGCGCGACAGGAGGTGATTAACAGGCTGTCAGATACATCTCTGCCCGACGGTGTGCAGCCCAACCTCATCCCGAGTCCCATGGGCGAAGTGATGCAGTACGTGCTCTATGGCTCCAACAACCTGATGGAACTGAGGACCCTCCAGGACTGGACAGTGGGCAGGTACATCAAGACAGCTCAGGGCGTTGAAGATGTGGCAAGTTACGGCGGGTTCATCAAAGCATACGTGGTCAAAGTGATCCCTCAAGACCTTATAAAATACGGCATTACCCTCTCCCAGGTGATTGATGCCCTTGCCAAATCGAACGTCAACGTAGGAGGCAGAACCGTCGAGATGGGAGACCAGTATTACATGGTGCGGGGCCTGGGGCTGATCAAAAGTCTGCAAGATGTGGAGAATAATGTTGTCTCCTACAAGAACGGGAAAGCGGTTCTCATCAAACACATAGCCCAGGTGAGCCTCGGGAACATTCCGAGGACCGGCATCGTTATACACAACTACCATGACGACGTAGTGATGGGAAACGTAATCCTGAGGAGGGGCGAGAAGAGCATTCCTTCTATTAAGGCAGTTAACGAAAAGGTCGCTGAACTGAATAACACCATACTCCCTAAAGGCATAAAGATAGTGCCCTACTATGAACGGTGGGGGCTCATCGCCTCGGTCATCAAACGCGTACTCGAATCGGCCTCCTTAGGGGTCTTGCTGGTGGCGGTCGCACTTTTTCTCTTCCTCGGGAACCTGCGGGCGGCAATCATCACCGCGCTGGTCATACCTATCTCCCTTGCCATTACCCTCGCGGTAATGACGGCAATGGGCGACTCCGCAAACCTGCTTTCCATCGGGGCCATCGACTTTGGTATCATTGCGGATATCAGTCTTGTGCTCACGGAGAATTACGTGAGGGTTTCGCGACAGCATAAGGAAACTCAGACGAGAGCTACCAAAGAACGGGCTATGATTAAGGCCACGGGAGAGGTTGGTACTCCGATCATGCTTCTGGTCCTCATTATCGTCCTTGCTCTCATTCCCATCTTCACTATGAAGGGAGCGGAAAAGCAGATATTCTCACCCATGGCGAAGACCTATGCGTACGCCCTCTTTTTCACTCTGCTCCTGACGTTCACGTACCTGGTGGCCGCCATCCACACCTTCTTGGAGGGTCACGAGGGAAAGGAGTTCAGGTTCTTCGAGGTGATGCAGCATTACTATGTCGAGTTCGTCAGGTCACTTTTCAAGAGGGCGCGTCTCGTACTTCTGGTTGCGTCTATTGTGATTTTCGCAGGATTTCTGGTCGGGTTCAAGGTTATCGGCACCCAGTTCCTCCCCAAAATGGATGAAGGGAACATATACGTCAGGGTTACCTTCCCCTATTCCATAGCGCTCAGCAAGACCCATGAAAATGCCCAAAAGGTGAGAGATATACTCATGGGCTTCCAGGAAGTGAAGACGGTTGCCGTGCGCGTGGGAAGGCCGGAAGATGGCACGGACGCGACAGGCCCCTTCAACAGCGAATATTATGTGGGCCTGCGTCCATACGGTGAGTGGAAGAGGGGCGGAATAAAGGAGGACCTAGAGGGTGAGATGAGGCAGAAGATCACCAGGCTCTTCCCCAATGCCACGATCACGGTCTCTCAATACATGCAGGACAACCTCGAAGAGATGACAAGCGGGGTAAAAGGTGAAAATGCAGTTAAAATCTTCGGTGAGGACCTCTCCGAACTTGACAGGCTGGCGAGAGAGGTAAAAGAAAAGATACAAGGAGTGCCTGGTGTTGAGGAGGTAGGTGTTTTCAGGGAACTGGGCCAGCCCAATTTACTGATCGAAGTGAACAGGGAAAATGCATCAGCGGTGGGTCTGAGTGTCCAGGAGGTCCTGGATATGGTCTCCGCGGCCCTGGGCGGCAAGGTAGCGAGCCAGATTATCGAAGGGGAGAAAAGATTTGCCCTTCAGGTAAGCTTCCCCTACGATTACCGAAGGGCGCCGGAAAAGATAGCAACCATCCCCATAGTCCTGCCCTCCGGAGGCATCGTGCCGCTCTCGAGGGTGGCCTCGATACGGTACGAGACGGGGGCTTCATTCATCTACCGGGAAGGCTATAAACGGTATATCCCCATAAAATTCGGCGTCGTCTCAAAAGATCTGGGTGGAACCGTGGCAAAGGCCCAGAAGGAAGCGGGGACGGTCAAGCTGCCGGAAGGTTATTACATGCGATGGAGCGGCATATTCAATGAGATGAAAGAAGCCTTCCTGCGCTTTTACTTCTCAATTCCCTTGGCCATTTTTCTCATCGTGATTCTGCTTTACGTCTTCTACGGCAATATGAGGAACGTGCTGCTCACTATCGTTGCTCCACTCTGCACGGTGTTCGGCGGGCTCATCAGTCTATTGGTGACCGGGCAGTCTCTCAGCATATCCGCGATAGTCGGTTTTGTCTCAGTAATCGGGATCTCCATCTTCAACACGGTGATATGGATCACCCACTATATCGAAGTCTACAAGGAAAAAAAACAGAAAGAAGAAGCAACCCTTGAAACGGTCCGTGCCAAATTCAGGCCCGTGCTCATGGGTGGTCTCATAGCCTCTCTCGGGCTCCTCCCTGCTTCATTGGCCCATGGCGTTGGCAGCCAGATTCAGAAGCCACTTGCCATCGTCATCGTGGGGGGCATGTTGATAGGAACATGCATCATCCTGCTGGTCATGCCACTTCTCTTCAGATTCGTGCGCACTGAGGAATAGTGTGGGCGGCCCCTGAAAACCGGCGTGTAGAAACTTTTCTGTTGACACCGCAGGGCATTGGAATTATAAGATTACTGGAAAAAATATCCACAGGAGTGATGAGGTTATGGAAGACGACCCTGGCGGTCACCCATCTGACGATTGGAGCGAACCGCTCCAGCCTCTGAGTTTCGTCGCTCAGATCTCCTGATCTCTTCGACCTTCTCGGAGACCGGAAGCGGTTTTTGAGGAGATCCCCGTTAACGTTGTTCCCCTCTGTTCCAATCTTTGCACGGTTGCCTGCAAGCGTTTGGCCCAATCCTAAAAGAGGGGCGGTAATGTACTGGATCAGCAAGAGCATTCATCTGCTAGAAAGATTTCGGAACCGGCTTCTGATTTTTCTCGTTATTCTCGGTCCCGGCGTCATCACCATGATCGCCGACAACGATGCCGGGGGTATAGCCACATACGCAGTCACCGGTTCCAAATACGGGTTCGGTCTGCTCTGGATTTTCCTCATACTCGTGCCCATGGCGTACTACATCCAGGAGATGACCGTGCGACTCGGTGCGGTCACCAAGCGGGGCCTCGGCGAGGCAATCTTCGATGGGTTCGGACCATTCTGGGGCTGGTTCTCGCTCTTCGACCTGGCCATTATAAACTGGTGCACCCTTGTCACCGAGTACATCGGCATGACCGCGGCCATGGCCATCTTCGGCGTACCCCCCATAATCACCTATATCACCGTCACCGCTATTCTGATGACCGTTGTGCTTTCGGGGAAGTACTGGACATTCGAGAAGATCACCCTCCTTTTCTGCGGCTTCAATTTTGTCTATATCCCGGCCGCATTCTGGGCGATGGAGACGGGAAGTGCGCCGGCCTGGGGGGAGGTGTTCAAGGGTTTTTACTCTCCCGATCTTCCCCAGGGTCTCACGGCGGACCTGCTCTTCGTCGTTATGGCCAACATCGGCACCACCATCACTCCCTGGCAGATATTTTTTCAGCAGAGCGCGGTCGTCGACAAAGGGCTCGATATAAAGGACATCAGGTTTGGCAAGATAGACACCCTTGCGGGCTCCATCTTCACCTGCGTCGTGGCCGCATTTATCGTCATTACCACGGGCGCGGCCTTCTATTACCACAACCCGCCCATCCTGGTTGAGGACGCGAGACAGACGGCGGAAGCCATAGTCCCTCTCTTGCCCCACCGGGAGGGAGTCTGGGCGCGCGCCCTCTTTGGGATCGGCCTTTTCGATGCGGGATTCCTGGGCGCACTCTGCATCTCGCTTGCGACCTCGTGGGCCGTGGGTGAGGTCTTCGGTTGGGCCCACTCGCTCAATAAAGGCGTCAAGGACGCCCCGTGGTTCTATGCGATCTATTTCTTTTTCCTTGCCTCTTCAGGCGCGGTCGTGCTGATCCCGAAAGCGCCTCTGATCATGATCACCATGTTCGTCCAGGTGATAGCGGTGACGCTGCTGCCCGCCGCGCTCCTCTTCCTCATCCTGCTGCTCAATGACAAGGCCCTCATGGGGGAGCACGTGAACACGCGATGGCAGAATACCGCAAACTGGAGCATCACGGGGTTTGTTATCATTATGTCTACACTCTTTGGCATTTCCGTGTTGTTTCCCGGCCTTTTTGGGCAGGGGTAGGAGGTTCCCATGTCGGTGAGCAAGGATGTGAGCTTTGCAGATGCCATAAGCAGTAAGGAGTTCCGGTTCTTCTGGTTCTCCGAGCTTCTGAACCGACCAATTGCAACGGTCAGCGGAGAGCGGCTCGGAAAGCTCTCCGACCTGGTGTTCCATCTTCGCGAGCCTTATCCGGGCGCGGTGGGGATTTATATGGAGCACGGGTGGGGAAAGCCGACAGAGTTCATACCGTGGGAGAAAGTCGTCGATGTCGGTAAGAAGACTGTTGTGGTGCAGCCCCCCGAAGGCGCCGTAACCTATCCGCCGTTTGTCGATCAGCCGGGATGGATCCTGATAAATGAGCATCTGATGGGACGTACCATCCTCGACACGGACGGCAGGCGCGTGGAGGTCGTCAATGATGTCCAGTTGCTTGAGTCGAGGGCACGCCTGATTATCATCCATGTCGACGTTTCATTCAATGGGTTTCTGAGAAAATGGGGCTTGGGCGGTCTTCGCTGGATAGCCGACAAGTTCATTCCGTGGCGTTACGTGCAACCCTTCTCCCTCGAAGATGCGGTCAAGACCGACACGGTTTCCCTCTCCGTCACCAAAGAGCAGGCGATGGAGTTGCCGGGCGAGGACCTTGCCGACGTGCTCGAGATGCTCTCCGGTGAGGAGCAGGAAGCCTTCTTCTCCGCCTTAGACCCTGAAAAGGCCGCGGAATCGCTGCTGCATGCGGAACCGAGGGCGAAACGGCAACTCATCGAGGACCTCCCGAAAGAGCGCGCCCAGGTAATTCTTGCAGAGCTCTCGATCCCCCAACTGGCGGACCTTTTCTCGGTTCTGCCCCACGATGATGTCACGGAACTCATGCAACTGCTTCCCGAGGAGAGTGCGAAAAGGATCCGGCAGTTACTTTCCGAGCAGGAGGCAAGGGCCCGGGACTTCATGTCATCCGACTATCTTGTGTTTAAACCGGGGACAACGGTAGGGGAAGCATTGCAGACCATCAGGAAATCGGGGCTTGATCCTGACACGATCTCTTACATTTATGTCGTGAGTGAGGCAGGGCAGCTTGTCGGAGTTGTTGACCTCAGAGAACTTGTTCTTGCACCTGACGATGCGCATCTCGATGATGTAATGGCTTCATCCGTGGTCGCCGCCGAAGAGGATAAGAGCCGGGAAGACCTTGAGGAGATCTTTGCAAAGTATCGATACCGCATGCTGCCGGTCGTGGATGGGCAGGACCATCTGCTCGGGGCGATTCGTTACAGCGACCTGATGCAACCTGAGCATGAAAAGACGTGAGGTGTGTTATGCCGCGCATAAAGATGACGCTAATGGCAAGAGTCGCTCTGGGTTTCCTGAGCTTTTACCTGCTCTTCCTGGTTACCCTGATCATCGTGAAATTTGTCAAGAACGTATGGTAGCACGGCACGGTGGGACAGTTTCTAGATCTCAATATCCTACAGGATGCTTCCTTCCAGGATGCTCCGCTACCGCTATGGAATTTGGAATTTGAAGTTAGAGATAACTTTTCAGAAGAGGGCTAGTCGTACGTGCCTTCTGTGCGGTGACCATTTTGGTCCGCTTTTCTCGCAAAGACAAAACTGGCGACATAGAGTATGCCGGCCAGGAGCGCGAAAAGGACTTCGCCCCAATCGCGCAGCACAGGACTGTAGATGTGAAAGCTGTTCAACCCATTGCCCACCACATCATGGAGGAGCGTGAGGAAAATCCCGAGGGAACAGAATCGGCTGACCCTCGCGCATTCCTTCCAGGTCAGCCGCTCTTTGGAGAAGCCCCCGAAAAGGGTCGCCAGGTGCCTGAAGGAATTGCGATCAGGAAAGACGTCCGGCACCTCTCGCCTATAGCTTGTGAATGTATCCCCATATCTCTCTGCGAGCAGCCTATCCTCTTTCCGCATTGTGGGTCGATATGACCAAAAAAAGAGGAAAGGATAGAGCAGCACCAGGAGGTGATTGCCGCTCAGCAGGCAGAAGCTGGAGTCGATCAGATAGCTGGACAGGTAATAGGGGTGTCGGACGACCCTATATACGCCGCCGGTGCAGAGAGTCACGTTCCGTATCAGGATGCCTTTCGTGATGATGTGCAAGAAGCAGCCGATAGCGAGGAGGAAAAAACCGATTGCCATCTCTCCTTCGGTGATACCGTAGAATAGCGCGGAAACGAAGGAACAGATCACAATAATGTCCCGAAGGTTGCTTCTATAGAGTACTTTGCCCTTGGCTTTTATGCCCATCCGTATCTCCCCGCTTCCCTATTTCTATACATTGAGTGGGCCGGTTGTCAACCGAAACTTCCCGACCGCAGTAAGACCTCGGTTCAAAACAGTTGTTCGCTAAGACCAATGAAACTAACGAAACCAATTGAACCAATGGAACAAGATGCCAACCACAAGGAGCAGCCCATCCGGGATCGAAACCGACCGAATGCGAGGCACCTCTTTCCTGCTTTACAACGGATCACCGCAAGCCTATATTGTCATTATACCCATAAGGTGTCCGGTTTGCCATCCGCTCGTTCCGGATCGCCAGGGACAAGGGGGGGATATGGTACAGAAACGACCGGCATCGAAACCATCACTACGAAAAGCAGCTGCGTCCACGCCCGCTAAGCATGCCATTCGTGCCGCTCCCGTAAACAACAAGGACGTCAAGCTCCCCAGGAAACCTGCAAAGTCAAGGGGTTCGGCGAAGACAGTTGAGCAGGCGCCCTTCCCCATTGTAGGCGTCGGCGCCTCAGCCGGGGGGCTGGAAGCTTTGGAGCAACTCTTCAGCAACCTGCCCGACGACCGCGGTATGGCATTCGTGCTCGTGACGCATCTCGACCCGAGCCACAAGAGCATGATGAGCGAGCTGCTTGCGCGGGTCACACGGATGCGCGTGGCCGAGGCCGAGGATGGCACGACTGTCGAGCCGAACCACATCCATGTGATCCCCCCGGACCGGGACATGGCCATAAAAAACGGCGCGCTGCACCTCTCCCGGTTTGAGGAGCCCCGGGGGCTCAGGATGCCGATCGATTTCTTCTTTCGGTCGCTCGCTCATGACCAGCAGGACAGATCAATATGCATCATCCTGTCGGGCAGCGGCACGGACGGCACCATGGGCCTCAAGGCCATCCACGAGGCCGGCGGCATGTCCATGGTCCAGGAGCCCACGGAAGCCAAGTACGCGGGCATGCCGCGCAGCGCCATCAACACAGGTATCGCCGATTACGTCCTTCCCGTGGCGAAAATGCCGAGGCAGCTTCTGGGATATGTAAAGCGCGCCGTACGCAAAGTGGTGAGGGGGGGAGCGGTCATCTCCGAGAAAGCGCCGAAAACCATCGGGCAGATACTAGGTATCCTCCGGTCGCAGACCGGCCACGATTTCGCTTATTACAAGAAGAGCACGCTGCTGCGCCGGATCGAGCGACGAATGACCGTCCACGAGGTGGAAGACCCCGCAACGTACGTGCGGTACCTTCAGGAGCACCCGGAAGAGGTCCGTCTGCTCCTTAAGGAGCTCCTCATCAGCGTCACCAGTTTTTTCAGGGACCCGGCAGCCTTCGATATACTGAAAACGAAGGTCCTTCCGCTGATCCTGGAGGGCAAACCGGAGGACTATGCGCTCCGCATCTGGGTGCCGGGCTGTGCCACGGGCGAGGAAGCATACTCCATCGCCATGCTGGTGCGGGAGTACCTGGATGAGGAAAGGGCGGGGGCACGGTTCCAGATATTCGGCACGGACATCGATGAAGACGCGATCAATGTGGCGAGGGCCGGCGTGTACTCCGGAAACATCGGGGTCGATGTAAGTCCCGAGCGGCTCAAACGTTTCTTCGTGCGTGAGGAGCATAGCTTCCGCATCAAGAAAGAGATCAGGGAGACGGTTGTCTTCGCCGTTCAGAACGTTATTGCCGATGCTCCCTTCACGCGGCTCGACCTCCTCAGTTGCAGGAACCTGCTGATATATCTCGAACCCGAGCTCCAGAACAGGCTTATGCCCCTCTTTCATTACAGCCTGAAACCTGAAAACGGGGTCCTGTTTCTGGGCTCCTCGGAGAGCGTCGGCCCCTTTTCCGACCTCTTCAAGACCGTTGACAGGAAGTGGAAGTTTTTCCAGCGAAAGGGACCGGCCTTTGCTCACGCCGCGACGGCCTTCACCGGCCTGCCCTGGACGTATGAGCACGGTGTCAGGGAAGCCACACCCGACATCGGGAAACAGATGGAGGTAAGCGTTGGGGACATGACCAGGAAACTGCTCCTCGACCGTTTCACGCCTCCCTGTGTGATCACGAATGAAAAAGGGGAGATCATGTACGTCCACGGTAGGACGGGCAAGTACCTGGAGCCTGCCCCGGGCCATGCCAATCTCAACATCCTGGAAATGGCGAGGGAGGGCATCGCTTTCGAGCTTCGCTCGGCTCTGCACAATGCCGTGCGCCAGCACAAAGCGGTGAGCTACAAGGACCTACGCGTGAAGACCAATGGCGACATGCAATCAATCAACCTCACGGTGCAGCCGATCAATGAGCCCGATGCGATGCAGGGCCTTCTCATGGTGGTCTTTGAGGATGTGATGCCGAAGCGGGAAGGGGAGGCAAAAGAAAAGGCAGGGCCTCGCCACACATACGGCAAGCGCGTGCAGGAACTGGAACAGGAACTGCGGTACTCGAAAGAGGGCCTGCAGGCGACCAATGAGGAGCTGAAGTCGACCAATGAGGAGCTGCAGAGCACGAATGAGGAGCTGCAGAGCACGAATGAGGAACTGCAGAGCACGAATGAGGAACTGGAGACCTCGAAGGAGGAGCTGCAGTCGCTCAATGAGGAGCTGGTGACGGTTAACTCGGAGCTGCAAGCGAAGATAGACCAGTTGTCGTGGACCGAGAACGATATGAAAAACCTCCTTGACAGCACGAATATCGGCACCATATTTCTAGATAACGACCTCCGCATCAAGAGGTTCACGCCGGAGGCAGCGAAAGTGATCAATCTTATCCCCGCGGACGCGGGTCGTCCGATCAGCGATATCGTCTCGAACCTCCGGTACGAGAACCTGCTGCCGGACGCCCGGGCTGTGCTCGATACGCTCAGCTTCAGAGAGCTGCAGGTACAGTCCAAAGACGGAACCTGGTATGTCATGCGCATCATGCCGTACCGGACCTTCGAGAATGTGATCGACGGGGTGGTAATTACCTTCACCAATGTTGACGCGATGAGACATGCCGTTGAGCGCGCCCCCAGGGTTCCCGGATGACCTTGCTCGCGTTCAAGGATACAGCACGGTGCAGGAGAGGGATGCGTGGCGGTGAAAGCGGACGATAAAGCGACGAACAAGTTCGATGGGCTGCGCCTGCGGGCGGAAGAGCAGCTTGCGAAAGTAGGGGCCCAGGTCCCGAAAGCATTTGCCGAAGACGTGGAGGACCTTCAGCGGCTCATCCATGAGCTGAATGTCACCCAGATCGAGCTGGAGTTGCAGAACGAGGCGCTTCGCAGCGCACAGCTCGAAATCGAGGCTTCCCGGGCTCGCTACGCAGAGCTCTACGACTTTGCTCCGGTCGGCTATCTCACCTTGAATCGCGCGGGATTCATCCAGGAAATCAACCTCATGGCCTGCACCATGCTGGGTCATGAGAGGCGAAGCCTGAGGAACCGGCCGTTCTACCGGTTCATCGCGCCGGAACACCGGGTCACGTTTGACAAATACCTCGCCGCAGCCTTCAGCACGGGCGCCAGGCAGACCAGCGAGCTTAGCCTGGCCGGACCGCGATCTTCAACCTGGATTGCCGTGGACAGCCAGTGTGGGCCTGCCCAGGATGAAACGGGCCCGGTCTGCAGGGCAATCATCGTCGATATAACCGAACTCAGGCTCGCGGAAGCGGAGCGGGCCCGGCTGATGGCAGCGGTCGATCAGGCGGCGGAGGCGATCATGGTCACCGACCCTCAGGCGACTATCCTTTATGCCAACCCGGCAGCGTGCGCGATCACCGGCTACCGCCGTGCGGAGCTGACCGGCCGGAGGACAGACGTATTCAAGAGTCTGGTGCACGATGCCCAAGCCTACGAGAACATGTGGTCCACGCTGCAATCGGGGCACTCCTGGAGCGGCCGCATTATCAACCGGAAAAAGGATGGCCCGCCGTACCCGGCACAGATGAGCATTGCGCCTGTGAAGGGCAGCCAGTCGGACATCGTCAGTTACGTGGTGGTCTTCCGGGATGTCACCGATCAGATCGCCATGGAGGCGACGCTAAGGGAGAGCCAGAAGCTGCAAGCGATAGGCACCCTGGCAGGGGGCATCGCCCATGATTTCAACAACCTCCTTGCCGCCATCATCGGTTTCTCGGAAATGGCCGCTGACGACGCCGAGAAGGGCAGCCGGCAGGAACGCGACCTGAAGCACGTATTAAAGGCGGCTATCCGGGGAAGGGACCTGGTGAAGCAGATCCTGGCCTTTTCACGTAAGTCGGAATCGAAGAAGAACCTCTTGCGCATGAGCGCTCTGATTGAGGAGTCCTTGAAACTGCTTCGGGCCACCCTCCCCAGCACCGTGGCTATCCATTTCAACGCGGTCAGCCAATCGGGATTTGTCCTCGGCGACTCTACTCAACTGCAGCAGGTGATCGTTAACCTCTGCACCAACGCAGCCCACGCCATGCGCGAGAAGGGAGGCGTCATCGGCGTCGAGTTATCCGACTTCGGCTTCTCGGTCGCCGGGGAAGCGCCGGTCCCTGGCCTGGCTCCGGGAGCATACCTCAAGCTTACGGTCGAGGACACGGGTGAGGGCATCCCGCCGGAATACCTTGGCCGCATCTTCGAGCCCTTCTTCACGACAAAGAAGCAGGGTGAGGGCTCAGGCCTCGGGCTCTCAGTGGCGCACGGCATCGTCGAGAGTCATGGAGGGGCGGTCGCCGTTGTGAGTGAATCGGGGAGAGGCTCGACCTTCACGCTCTATCTTCCGAAGCACGTCGATGCGCAGGAAGAGAAGGCTCCGAAAAAAGGGAAGCTGGCGACCGGACACGAACGGGTACTCTTCATCGATGATGAGGAGGCGCTCGCCGAGATGGGTGAGCAGATGTTGACCGTGCTCGGGTATCAGGCGGTCCGCAAGACGAGCAGCAGGGAGGCGCTCGCACTCTTCCGGCTCGACCCGTCGAAGTTCGACCTCATCATCACTGACCAGACCATGCCGGAGATAACAGGGACCCAACTGGCCGGCGAGATCCTTGCATTAAGGCCAAACATGCCCATCATCCTCTGCACGGGCTACAGCCATCAAGTGGATGCGGACTCTGCGAAGGCGGCAGGTATCTGCGCCTTCCTGGAAAAGCCTCTTACCAAGAGCGAGATGGCCAACATGGTACGACGGGTCCTGGACGAAACGCGCTGACTCCGTGTGGTGGCGCGCCGTCTTTCGCGCCTAACTTCGTTGCCCTTCGGTCTGTTCTGCTTCGACGTACCACCAGGTACGCCTTCGCAGCCCAGACCTCGGATCGCCTCGTTATGCATCGAAATCCGGCCCGCCACGCAGGCAGTCCAGGTGTTGCGTCTTAAGCCTTTTTACTTCAGTTGTCCTTCCAGAATACTGCGCTGACGCTACCCGGAATACGGTCTTCGTCCCCTGGATCAGTTGCCACACGAGGGGCAGCGAGTAAAGAGTCCAGATCCGCGAAGCCCCGAGCTGGCGCGCGCGCAGGCGTACCTGAGGTACGTCGGAGCGAGAGACGGCGAAGGGCGACAAAGGAGATGAGCTTTTTCCTTGCCGCCCCCTACGCCATGGAGCGGAGGATTTCCATGCCCTTTGTGATTGCGCTCTCGCCAGCCGCGAACGAGATACGGACGTGCGATTTCCGGCTGGAAAAAACGCTCCCCGGGATGATAAAGAGGTTCCGTTTCAACGCCTCTTCCGCAAACGCATCGCCGTCACCTCCGGGTACTTCCGGAAAGATGTAGTAGGCCCCTTTTGGTTTCACGACGTTGTATTTGTCCTTGAGACCCTCATAGATCAGATCTCTTCTCTTTCGATAGGCGTCTATCAGCGTGTCGGTCTTGTAGTCCAGCGCAAAGAGCGCTGCCTTCTGCGCCACGGAATTGACGCTGCTGAAAACGTACTGCTGCATGGTAACCATGCTGTCGATGATCTCCTTGGGGCCGGCAACATAGCCCAGCCTCCATCCCGTCATGGCCCAATCCTTCGAAAAGCCGCCGAGTGTCAGACAACCCTCGTAGAGCTGGCCGAAATAGCGCCGGTACTCCTCTTCTTCATAGTTGAAGGCATGATAAATGTCATCGGAGAAGACGAGAAGGTGCTTCTCCCGCGCAACACGGGCTACCATCTCCAATTCCTGTCCTGAGTATACGTTGCCCGTAGGGTTATTTGGGCTGTTGATCAGTATGACGCGTGTCCGCTCAGTGATGGAGCCCCTGAGGGCCTCCTCTTTGAGGGTGAAATCGGGATAGGTGTCAAAAAAAACGGGCTTCCCGCCGAGCAGGAGGACCTGGTACTCGTACAGCACAAAGTAGGGATCAGGAATTACAATTTCATCACCCGGGTTCATGGTCACGAGAAGCGCGAGAAGAAGGCCTCCGGTGACCCCCGGCGTCAGGATCACATCCTCGCAGATAATCCCTTTTTCCCTGAGGTAGTGGAGGAGCTTCTCGCGCAATTCAGGGATGCCGCCGGACGGCGTGTACTTATTAAAGCCTTTTCGTATCCAGGCTATGCCCTCTTCCTTGATCGCGTCCGGTATGTCAAAGTCGGGCTCTCCCAAACTCAGGTCAATTGGATTCTTAACCGTCCGAGCGAGATCAAAAATCTTTCTCACGCCCGACGGTTTGATATCGGTCACACGCTTTGATAGCCACATTCTTGCACCTTCCTTCGCCGGCCCAGCGAGGAGCCAGGTCGCAGAAATCTACCATGCTACGACCCGCTGCCGCAAGCGCATAACCGGCTGACTAGCTAATTAGCTTATCAGCTTATCCGCCGGAAAGTCCGTAGGTCTGCAAACTAATCAGCTAATACTTTCATCAGTCAATCATCCAGTCAACCGCCTTATGGCACCATGGGTCTGGGGAACTTCTCCATGTCCTTCACCAGCCGCGAGATCTCTTCGTCCTTCAGGACAGATTCCTCGAGCTTGCCGGAAAGATACGCGTCGTAAGCAGCCAGATCGAGCAGCCCGTGGCCGCTGTAATTCATCAGGATCACCCGCTCTTTGCCTTCCTCCTTTGCCCTTTTTGCCTCCTCGATGACGCAGGCAATCGCATGGTTCGTCTCGGGAGCAGGGATGAAACCCTCTGTCCTCGCGTACGTAATACCCGCGCCAAAGGTCTGGAGCTGCCCGTATGCCCTCGCCTCCATCAGTCCGAGCACGAGCAACTTGCTCACCAGCGGGGCCACGCCATGGTAGCGAAGACCGCCGGCATGGATCGGGGCGGGCACAAAGGTATGACAGAGTGAGTGCATGGGCAAAAGCGGCGTTGTCTCAGCCGTATCACCGAAGTCATAGACGTAAGCGCCCTTTGTCATGGTGGGGCAGGAGGCCGGCTCGCACCCGATTATCCTGACCTCTTTGCCGTGGATCTTGTCTCTGACGAAGGGAAAGGCGATGCCCGCGAAGTTGCTGCCTCCGCCGACACACCCAATCACCACATCAGGATATTCACCAACGCTGGCGAGCTGCTTCTGCGCCTCCAGACCGATAATCGTCTGGTGCAGCAGCACATGGTTGAGCACGCTCCCCAACGCGTAGCGGGTATCCTTCGACGTCACCGCGTCTTCAATCGCCTCGCTGATGGCGATGCCCAGGCTGCCCGGATGGTTGGGGTCCTGCTCATAGAAACGGCGGCCCGCAGCCGTGTCCGGACTCGGGCTTGGCACGCATTTACCGCCCCAGGTCTCCATCATCATCCGGCGGTAGGGCTTTTGGTTGAAGCTTACCCTGACCATGTAGACCTTCAGCTCCAGGCCGAACTGGTTGCATGCGAATGACAGGGCACTTCCCCACTGCCCTGCCCCTGTTTCCGTGGTGAGTTTTTTGATCCCGGCAATCTTGTTGTAATAGGCTTGAGCTATGGCGGTGTTTGGCTTATGGCTCCCTGCCGGACTGACGCTCTCCGCCTTCACGTATATGTGCGCAGGGGTTGCCAGAAATTGTTCCAGGCGCCGGGCCCGGTAGAGGGGCGTTGGCCTGTAGAGCAACAACCTTTCCAGCACGGGTTCCGGAATGTCGATCCAGCGGGCGCTCGCCATTTCCTGCTCAATAAGGTTCATCGGAAATATCGGCGCGAGATCATCCGGCCCGACAGGCTGCATCGTTGCCGGGTGAAGCGGCGGGGGCAGGGGGCTCGGCAGGTCTGCCGCGATATTG
>JADGQN010000352.1 GCA_017881765.1 Syntrophobacterales bacterium
AAAGCAAAAAGGGAGCGGTATTGCCGCTCCCTTTTTTGTGCGTCTTGTCGAAGCTACTTATTAACCGGCTCGAATGCGAAGAAGACTCTTTCCTTCATCGCGATGCCGCCCTTTATATCAATGGGATGCGCCGCAACAGGGAAGACCACGAACTGCACCTCATCGCCCTCTTTCAGCTTGCCGGCGGGGCAGTTTATGATCTTGGTAACGATGGTCTTGAAGGGGCTTCCGGCGGGGAACTCGATCGTTGCGTGGATGAGCGGAGAGTCGTAGCCAAGAGGCACGCCCTTCAGCTCTTCGGAGAAGACAACGACCTTAGCCTTCTTGGGCAGATCGACGTACTCCAGATCTTCACTGTAACACTCCGGACAGATCACCCTCGGCGGGTATGCTACCTTGCCGCAGCCCTTGCACTTGGTCGTTGTGAACTTTCCCTGTTTCAGGTTTTCGTAAAATGGCCAGACCCGGTTGAACTCTTTGCACTGAATCGGCCACATATCCATGGTCACCGGATATTTATCTTCTAATACGGGGATTCCTAATACAGCCATATTCGCCTCCTTTTGGACTATCTCTTTACCGGCTCTTTGCCGTAAATGATGATGGTGTGCTCGACGTTCATGCCGCTCAGGTTGTGCTGGACCGCGAATACCGGATCCTTCACCTGGTGAATCGCACGGCCCTGAAGCTGCCGCATGAGCTCACCGCCCTGACGGCAACCCGTACCGCCAAAAGGATGGCCGCACGCGAGAAGTCCGCCGTCCGTGTTGATGGGAACCTTGCCCCCGACCAGGATCTGTCCCGAAGAGGCAAACGCGCCTCCCTCACCTTTCTTGCAGAAGCCGAGTTCCTCTGCCTCAATGATTTCGGAGATAGTGAAGCAGTCATGGGTCTGTGCCACGTTAATATCCTTGGGTGACAGCTTGGCGCGCTCGTACGCCTTGGCTGCGGCCACGCGCATGTGCGACCAGTCACCTGCGTGCTCGCCCGGCCAGTTGGTGGAAACACTGTGCTGCGTGACCTGGGCATGCCCCCTCAGATAGACGAGCGGTCTGTTAAACCGCTTCGCAAACTCCTCGCTCGCGATAATCACCGCAGCAGCGCCGTCGGTGATAGGGCAGCAGTCATACAGGGTAAGCGGCATCGTGACGACCGGCGCACTCATGGCCTCTTCCATGGTCAGCTTTCGCTGCATCTGAGCCTTGGGGTTGTCGCTCGCGTAGTTGTAGTTCGCGACTGAAACGGCGGCCAGATCTTCTTTCTTGGTGCCATAGGCCTTGAAGTGGGCTGACGCCGTCATCGCAAAGACGGGCGGCGGCAGGCCGAGACCGTGTGGAGCATCCCAGTCATGGTCGATCGATGCCAACTCACTGTAGAATATCTCCCATTTCTGCGGCGTGTAGAGCTTCTCGCCGCCGGCAACCATGACACAATCCGCCATGCCCGACTCGACGAGGCCCTTCGCCAGGATGATACCGGCGCTTCCGCCGGCGCAAAGCACATCCACGCGGGCGCAGATCGACGTCGGCTTGAGGCCCAGACGCTCGGCGACTACCGGCGCCGTATTTACCTGGAAAGAGCATCTTCCCGCATATGACGTGGCCACCAGCAACCCGTCAATGTCGTTCTTGTTGAACCCGGGGAGATCCTCAACGCAGGCTTTCCCTGCCTCCTGGAATACGTCCACGAGGCTCGCTTCGCGCACGCCCCATTTCGACATGCCGGCAGCGATGATACATGCATTCCTTGCCATAAGTTCCTCCTTATGTTAGTTACGTTACTTACTTTCCCTTGTAATTCGGTTTCCGCTTCTCTATAAACGCACTCAGACCTTCACGTCCATCCTCTGACGCATACGCAATAACAAACGAATTCCTCTCCAGCGTCAACCCGGACGCAATGTCCATGTTCGTGCCGTTGTCCACACATTGCTTGATAAGGGAGAGTGCAACCCTCGGCTTCGCCGCCAGTTTGTTTGCCAGCGCAAGCGCCTCTTCCATCAGCTTCTCCCGCGGCACGACTTTGTTGACGAGTCCGATACGAAAAGCTTCATCAGCGCCGATAGTGTCCCCCGTAAACATCAGCTCTTTGGCCTTCGACGTTCCCACGAGCCTGGAGAGCCGCTGCGTGGCCCCTGAGCCCGGCATAATGCCGAGGTTGATCTCGGGGAGCCCAAAAATTGCGTCGGTAGACGCGATGCGCAGATCGCAGCAGAGGGCAACTTCGCTGCCGCCTCCAAGGGCAAGGCCGAAGACCGCGGCTATGGTCGGTTTTGCAATGCCGGTTAGTTTTTCGAAGCATTGTTTAGGTACGGTGTTCTGAAAATCGAGTATCTCCGCCACGCTCTTGTTCGCCACATCTTTTACATCCAGCCCGGCGGCAAAAGCCTTTTCTCCCGCTCCCGTGATCACGATAGCGGCAACCGCGTCGTCCTTCTCGAGGTCACAGAGCATATCGTACAATTCCAGGTAGAGCTTTACGTTCAGGGGATTTACCGGGGGGCGATTCATCTTTATTAAAGCTACCGGGCCCTGCTTCTCGATTAACAGCGTCTCGTAACTCATGGGTGTCTCCTGATTTTACTTGTATTCGTACCAACCGGCTCCTGTTTTCCTGCCGAGGCGACCCGCTTTTACCAGGTTCTTGAGCGTGTGGGAAGACTGCCACTTGGTTTCAGCTTTCAACTCCTTGCGCAGATATTCATTCACCATTAAATTGATGTCGAGACCCGTCAGGTCCATCAGCTCAAACGGCCCCATGGGATAGTTGAGGCCAAGCTTTGCGGCCTTGTCGATGTCCTCTTTCGAGGCTACACCTTCTTCGAGTAGCACCATCGCCTCGATGAAATGCGGGATCATCAGCCGATTTACAATAAACGCAGGGACATCTTTTTTGACTTCGACACCCTCTTTTCCGAGCTTCTTGACAACGTCCATACAGGTGGCGACCGTCGCGTCGCTGGTGAAGTGACCTCTCACAACCTCTACAAGTTTCATGAGCGGGACCGGGTTGAAGAAATGCATCCCGACCATTTTATCCGCCCTTTTGGTCGCTGTTGCGATTTCGGTGATCGACATCGACGATGTGTTTGTCGAGAGGATGACCTCCGGCCCGCACAGCTCGTCAAGAGCCTTGAAGACCTCTTTCTTCAGGTCCATGACCTCAAGGACCGCCTCAACGATGAAGTCACAGCCCTTCATATCCTCCAGCTTCGTCGTGCCCTTGATACGTCCCGTGACCGCATTCTTCTGGTCAGCAGTCATCTTTCCCTTTTCTACGCTTTTCGCGAGGAACTTATCGATATTCTTGAGACCGCCCTGCACGAACCTGTCCTCGATATCTCTCATGACGACATTGAAGCCAGCCTGTGCGGCAACCTGTGCAATCCCGTTGCCCATCGTCCCAGCGCCGAGTACCCCGATAGTCTTGATCTCCATACACCACCTCCGGTGAGATAATTAAAAAATTCACATAGTTTGTAATATATAACTATTATTGAGTGGCCCCTGTCAACTGTTTTAAGGATGGGATATAGCCCCTGTTTAGTGGGTTGAGCGGGGGAAACCGGAGGCCCTATGTTCGGTGCCCTTTGCCCCTATTTCTTGTATAAGTTGGTATAATACCCGAGTACCCGCCAGGAGGAACCATGGTGTTTGGTGGTAGTGGCCCGGTAGCCTATGGGCTTTATGTTTGCGGCATCCCGTGGTCACCTGTCTATCTGCTTGACGGCAAGCAACCCGTATTGTTCGAGGCAGGCTTTACCTGCATCTGGCGGATCGCCGAACAGATGATTCGCTCCGTGCTGACGAACAGAGAGCCAGGGATACTTTTCTTAACCCACGTCCACTGGGATCACTGCGGAGCGACCGGCTATCTTCGGCGGGCTTTTCCCGGGTTAAGGGTTGCGGCATCGATGAGGGCGGCTGAGATAATGAAAAGGCCGAATGCCATCACGTTAATGACGGAACTGAGCGCCCAGGTGACCCCAAAGGTAGCTTCGGCCGGTGTGGTGGACCTTTCCCAACTGAGCAACGAGCCCTTTCTGCCTTTTGACGTTGACCTGACCGTTGAAGACGATCAGACAATCGAATTGGGGGGCGAGGTTGCTGTTCGAGTGATGGCCACACCGGGACACACTCGCGACCATGTGAGCTATTACATACCCGAGAAAAAGATACTCATAGCCACTGAGGCCTCTGGCTGCCTCGATCGAGCGGGGCAGATCATCACAGAATTCCTGGTCGACTATGATGCATACATCGCGTCTCTCGAACGGCTTGCAGCTCTACCCGTGGAGATTCTCTGCCAGGGCCACCACTTTGTCCTTGTAGGCGTACAGGAGGTCAAGGATTTTTTTGCGCGATCCATCAGAGAGGCGAAGGCCTTCAAGGAGAGAGCCTATGAGTTGCTTGACGCTGAAGGCGGTGCTGTCGAACGCGTAGTGGCACGAATCAAAGCTGAACAGTATGACGCAAATCCGCACGTGAAACAGCTCGAGCAGGCTTACCTCCTCAATGTGCGGGCCCAGGTTGTCCACCTGGCGGCGAGAAAGGAGAGTAGACAGTAAGCACAGGACAAGAAAGAGAGGGTCGGCCTCTTTTCCGCCTACTCGTCACGCGTCACGCGTCACTACCGAAAGGATTTAATATGATCTCTGACAAAACGGGCCACGTCGCGAGGGGACTCTATGTGTGCGGACTCGCCTGGTCACCGGTTCTCCTCCTTGATGGCAGCCGGCCCGTTATTTTTGAGGCCGGTTTTGCGTGTGCGGCGCAACTCTACGAAAGGGAGCTTAGGCAGGTGCTCGGAGAAAGAAAGCCTGAGATTCTCTTTCTCACGCATGTCCACTGGGATCATTGCGGCGCAACCGATTACCTCCGGCGAGCCTTTCCCGGTCTCAAGGTTGCCGCCTCGGCCCAGGCAGCAGCTATAGTAGCTCGTCCCAGCGCCCAGAGGCGAATAACCGAACTGGGTAGGACGGCAATTCCGGTCATAAGGACGTTCGATGGGGTAGATGG
>JADGQN010000353.1 GCA_017881765.1 Syntrophobacterales bacterium
GGAGAACTCGACAAAATCCTGGCCGAACAAAAAGAAATTCTCGTTGAAACGGAGAAGATCAACGGGGCCATAAAAGAGGCCATAAAAGAGCCCAACAACGAGGCGCTGGCGGAAGAGACCGCGCCGCGTATCGATGAGACTGCGCGCAAGCCCGACATGGAAAGGTTCCCGGATCTATCCGACCGTCAGGAGTACCTCAAGCGAAGGACAAAAGACTTTTTGGAAAAGCTTGAGATGATGGCGCAGCTTTTCCCCGGCATGGACACGGAGATCCTTAAGGATATAGAGGGGGCTTCGGATTCGATGGGTGATGCCGCCGGAAGGCTTAAGAAGGAGGATGCGCCCGGCGCCATACCTCCGGAAGAGGAGGCTATCAGGAAGATGTCGAAGTCCCAGCAGGCGATGCAGCAGATGGCACAGCAGATGGGCATGCGCATGCAGGCGGCACGCTGGGGTTACCAACTGGTCTACGACCCGAGGCCCGGATGGTACTACGGGCCATGGGCCCCCATGCCGACGCTCCCCCAGCCCGAACTGTATTTCCCCAGAGAGAAAGGCTATACGGGTCTCGACAAGGAAGAGTTTGATCCTCCGTCGAAAGATGCTTACCAGGTGCCGAAAATGTTCCGGGAGAAAATCATGGATTCTTTAAAGGAAGATGTCCCTTCTCAGTATAAGCGGGACGTGCAACGATATCTCAGGGACTTAGCCGAATGAGAATAATTTTGACTAAGATCCGAACTAATACAAAAGCGACCCCCCACCCTCCCCTCCCCCTCAAGGGGGGAGGGTTAGGGAGGGGGTGTTGTGTCACTGCACTAATAGTTTTACTCTCGCTGTTCCTAGGTGCCGTGCCATCCCTGGCTGCTGAGCAGGAAGCTGCGCCGCCCGCGCAGCAGGCTGTTCCGTCGCCCTTCCAGCCAATAGCGGAAAAGCTGGAGCGCTGGGACGCGGAAGGGGCATGGGCCGATCTCGTGGCGCTCCTCGTCAAAGAACCGAAGAACATGGAGCTCTTGCAGCTTGCCTCAGAGACCGCCTTCTTCCGGGGGGATTACGAAGAGGCACTCAAACTTGCGAAATCTGCGCTGGAGCTGGGAGGAGACGACCAGGGTAGAAAAGGTTTTGCGCTCCTCGTCGAGTCTACGCTCGGCGTACTGAAACCATATAAGCGGCATGAAACGGCGCACTTTGTGATCAGCTTTGACGAGAAACAGGATGGTATCCTCGTCGATTACCTCACGGACACCCTCGAGAAGACGTACCAGCTCATAGGAGAGCGATATGGCTTCCGGCCCGGAGAAAAGGTCAGGGTCGAGCTCTTTGCGGACACGAAGGCCTTTTATTACACCTCCACCCTTTCGGCACGAGACATCGAGGTGACGGGAGCGGTCGGCCTCTGCAAGTTCAACAAACTGATGTTCCTTTCCCCAAGGGCCTTGGTGCACGGTTACCGGTGGCTTGACTCGATAAGCCACGAGTATATGCACTATATGATCACGAAGCTGACTGCCAATAAGGCACCCATCTGGTTCCACGAAGGTCTGGCAGAGCATGAAGAAACCCTCTGGAGGGGCGAGCCTCCACAGCTATCGCCTGTGCATCAAACGCTCCTCGCAAGGGCATTGGCGGATGGGCGGCTCATCAGCTTTGAGCGGATGGATCCAGGGCTCGTGAAACTTGACACCCCTGAGGATGTGCAGCTCGCTTACGCCGAGGCTGAATCAGCCATAGCATTCATCATTGAGAAGAAAGGCCACGCGGGACTTCAGGAGGTTATGAAGCAGATGGCAGTCTCCGGCGAGAAAGGCACGGGCGAAGCTATCAAGGCTGTGACGGGATGGAACTTCGATGAGTTCGAAGGAAAATGGAAGGAGTTTCTTGCGTCAAAGGGGTTCAAGGAAGTGGAAGGGGTCGCCGTGCATCGGTACAAGCTCAAGGAAGGGCTGGCTGATGACGATCGCATGGAGATGCGGGAAATAAAATCGATGGTAGCGAGGAATCGCGCGCACCTGGGTGACCTGTTGCAGGAGAAAGGCAGATTGGAAGCAGCCGTCCTGGAGTACCGGCGGGCACTCGCCGATACCCGCGATTCGGTGCCGGTGCTCAACAGACTTTCGGAAGCCCTCATTAAGTTGGACAAGCTCGATGACGCGCTGGAACAGCTGAGCCGCGCAAAGAAACTTGCTCCGGACCATCCCAACACGTACGCGAGCCTCGGCAAAATATACCTCAAGCGCAAAGACGTAAAGAAGGCGCAAGAGGCGCTTGAGAACGCGATCCAGATAAATCCCTTTAATCCCGATATTCATGAGGACCTGGCAGCGGTGTACGAAATGCTTGGCAGAAGCGAGTCTGCCCTCAAGGAGAGAGAGATCTTCAATAAACTGAATAGATAGATTTCCACAGGTTTGCCCGGGGAAATCTATCTAGCGAGCACGGCGAGCGAGAGGGGAAGGCTCCGCGGGCTTATGCCCGAGGAGGGGGCGACGCGAGCCCCAAGAATGGAGGAATCGATGGAGATAGCAAAAGAGACTCATCCGTCGGATACGGACCTGGCGCAGGTTCAGGAGATGCGTGCAATAAAGGCGCGTATCGCATCTGAGATCAAGAAAGTGATCGTGGGTCAGGATAAGGTGATCGAGGAGATTCTGATAGCGCTCTTTTGCCGTGGTCATTCGCTTCTGGTGGGCGTGCCCGGCCTCGCCAAGACGCTCCTCATTTCGACCCTGGCGGGCATCATGGAGCTGCAGTTCAACCGTGTCCAGTTCACTCCCGACCTCATGCCGTCCGACATCACGGGGACAGACATCCTGGAAGAAGAGGCCGTGAGCAAGAGGCGCTCATTCCGCTTCCTGAAAGGACCGCTCTTCACCAATATCCTACTGGCGGACGAGATCAACAGAACGCCTCCCAAGACGCAGGCTGCTTTGCTCCAGGCCATGCAGGAGTATAAGGTCACGGCAGGAGGTGTCACGTATCCGCTTGAGCTGCCTTTCTTTGTCCTTGCCACACAGAACCCTATAGAGCAGGAAGGGACCTATCCGCTGCCCGAAGCACAGCTCGATCGTTTCATGTTTAACATCAATATCGACTACCCTCCGCTGGATCAGGAAATGGAAATCGTAGCCACGACCACCTCCACATATCACGCGGCGCTCGAAAAGGTGATCAACGGGGAGAAGATCGTCCAGATGCAGGATCTGGTGCGACGGGTGCCTGTTTCGGCGCACGTGATCCGGTACGCGGTCATGTTGGCGAGGGCCTCCCGCCCCAAGGAAGAAGAGAGCCTTCCTTTTGTCAAGGAATGGGTTGAGTGGGGAGCGGGCCCGAGGGCATCCCAGTACCTGATCCTGGCGGCGAAGGCGCGGGCAATAATGAACGACGGCTATGTGGCCTCCGTAGAGGACGTGAAAGCCGTGGCGCCTTCCATTCTCAGGCACAGGATCATCACAAACTTCAGGGCCCAGGCAGAGGGCGTGACCTCATTGGGCGTCGTCGAGCGTTTGCTCGAAGGGGTCAGGCCTTGAATTATTTCGACCCGAGGGTGCTCGCCGGCCTCAAGCATCTCTTTCTTCGGGCCCGGTTCGTGGTAGACGGGCTCATGGTGGGCGTGCATCCATCCCGGGCCAAGGGTTTCAGTTCGGAATTCGAGGGGCACAGGGAATATGCGCAGGGCGAGGATGTGCGCCACATCGACTGGAAGGCCTATGGCAAGTTTGACCGCTACTTCATCAAGGAGTACCGTGAGACCACCAACGTGCGGGCATACATCGTGCTCGACTCCAGCGCATCCATGGGTTACGCATCCAACGGCTGGAGCAAGTTCGATTACGGTTCAACGCTCGCTGCATCGCTCGCCTATCTGATGCTGAAACAGCAGGATGCCGTGGGCCTCATCACCTTCTCCGACAAGACTGATACGATGCTGCCTCCCAAGGCCACGCAGAACCATCTGCTTGCCATCCTGCAGGCGCTGGAAAAGAGAAGGCCTTCGGGGGAGACCTCGACGGGTCTTATTCTCCAGGAGCTTGCAGGCTCCCTGAAGCGCAAAGGTCTGGTCATCCTCATCTCTGATCTTTTGGGCGATACCGATGGAGTAGTGCGGGGGCTGAAACAGTTGCGCTCCAGACAGAACGACGTGATGGTCTTTCATCTGCTCGACAAAGATGAACTGGAATTTCCTTTTGAGGAACCAACCATCTTTAAGGACCTGGAAGAGGATATCCGACTACTCACCGATCCGCACGAGACCAAGCCTGCATACCTCGCCGCGCTCGGCAGTCTCATAACAGCGTATAAAGACGCATGTGCTGCAAACCTGATCGACTATTCCCTCTTCAATACATCTGTCGGTCTTGATCGTGCCCTGGTCCGTTACCTCACGTGGAGGGCGCGGCTGAGGCTGAGAGCTTGAAGGCAGCATTCTCATGAGCCTCACATTCCTCAACCCATTGATGCTCATCGCGCTGGCAGCGGCCGTTCTGCCCATTCTCATCCATCGATTGACGCATCGCAAGGCTGTGCGCAGAAATTTTTCCGCTGTCCGTCTCCTTCTCCATTCTCAGAACCTCATGGCAAGACCTCAGCGTCTGAAGCACCTCCTGCTGCTCGGACTGAGGGTCACGGCCATAGCAGCTCTGGTCATCATGGCAGCAAGGCCGATGCTCGTGCGCCCCGGTCTTCTGGTCGTGGGAGAGGGAGGGGCCAAGGCGCTGCTCATCGATAACTCGGTGAGTATGGGCTACAAGGATGCGCAAGGGCAGCGCTACGAGCGCGCAAAAGAGGCGGCCCGGCAGATGATCAATGGCTTGCGGGGTCCCACCGGTCAGGTTCTCATCATCCCGACAACAGCGTCCGCCCAGGACAAACTGGCTGAGCATAGCAAGGCAGACTGGATGAAGCCGGCGCAAGCCGCCGAATACGTGGCCTCCATCCCGCTCTCTTCCGGCAAAGGTGAACCGGGGGCCGCCCTGACACTGGCCTTCCA
>JADGQN010000068.1 GCA_017881765.1 Syntrophobacterales bacterium
TTGGGATAAGCCATGGGCATCTTGAAGGGCACCACCTGCGGCTGGTACGTCTGACACGCACCCAGAGCGAAGGCCACCAACAGGGTACTGCAAAGAAAAACCGATCTACGACGTCTGAACATAGGCACCTCCGTGTCACGCGATTTTATGACAGAGTATGCTGTTTGTCAAATTACCGATATGCCTTCAAGTGTATACCTTCCGGGTACCCGCGAAGTGGGTGTCTGCGTCGCCCTCCTCGACGTACTTCTGAGTACGCCCGGGTACCCGCTTGCGGGTGGGGCTCCTCGCTGCCGCCCGGGGTACCCGGCCGAAGGCGGGGTCGTCCAGCTTGAATGCAAATCGGTAATCGGCCGCATGCTCACCGTGCGCCTTGACATGCCGCCAATGCGTGCTTGACAGACCCGCCCCTGTGTGTTACCCGTGTAGGTTGACAGAAAGTGGCGTGACGGATAAGGGGGGCGAATGAAGGGGAGAATGTACGAACCTACAGGATTTATCAGGCGGGCCAAGATGGTTACGGTACAGGCGAAACCGGAGTCTCTGCAAATTGATGTCCACCGGTCAGCAGTGATTGTCGTCGATATGCAGAATGCATTCGTTAGCAAAGGGGGCATGTTTGACGTTTCCGGCCTGGACATATCGGCTGCCGGAAGCGTGATCCGGAACAACAAGAAGCTGATCAAGGCAGCACGCGAAGCGGGCTGCAAGGTGGTTTACCTGATGATGAGTTACGATTCGAATTACGTTGACAGCGGCGGCCCTGAATCCCCTAACTGGCACAAAGAACTGGGCTTGGCGATGATGCGGAAGAATCCGGCGGCGTGGGGTAAGTATGTCACAAGAGGCTCCTGGGACGAAGAGATCTGCAGTGACCTGAAACCGGGACCGGAGGACATGGTGATCAGGAAATCAAGATACAGCGGCTTCCACGGGACAAATCTCGACAGCATACTGAAGAGCTACAACATCAAGTATTGCCTCTATACAGGTGTTGCCACGAATGTATGCGTGGAGTCGACTCTACGACATGGCTACTTTCTTGATTACTGGCCGATCCTGGTAACAGACGCCGTAAACAACGCCGGGCCGCCGATGACGCAGAAGGCCACGCTCTGGAACGTTGAATCGGCTTTTGGATGGCTTGCGACAACCGCGGATCTGGTAAAAGCGTTTGCAGGAAAATAGGCCAACAGGAAGCGCCGTTTACGTTATCCGGTCTTAGCCTTCAACCTTTTCCCCTCTGGCCTTGATCCTTCGCCCTTCTCGTTTGACCCAGCCCTTCATCCGTGTGCAGGCCTGTGCCGCAGTAGAATGCAAAATCGACAAGGGCGTTGAACACCTGGATTTCCTCTTCCGACCTGCCCTTTTCCATCTCTAGGGCAACCCATCCCTGAAATCCGGCGCCGTGCCCTGACTGCACACACGAGACTTTGAAATCGCCCATTTTTACGTGCTCCAGCAACTCGGGAGCCCTGGTGATTTTGAACCCCGAAAGGCTATTCCAGACGTGGATGTAATGGCTCAGCATGATGGGTAGGACAGGGAAGGCGACAGAGTAGCCGCCCAGGCTCATCATAGTGGGGGAGGAGAACTGCAGAACCGCGCTTCTCCGGAATCGATCGGCGCCTTGCATAAGATCCTCATACGGTGCGCCGCATACGTCCTTGTCAGCCGTAGAAACAGGGAGGGCCTGGCCGCCGGCAACAAGTTCGTCGAGGATAGGGGCCAGACTGTGCGGCACGAGTTCCGTGATCCTCACGCGGCGCGCGCCGGCCTCTGATGGGTGGGCGAAGGAGCATGTATAGGGTTTGATTGCCGCAAGCCCGAAGTGTTCCGAAAGTCTGTGCTTCAGCTGAAGAAGTACTTCGTCACTGGTGTAAAGTACGACGGACCTTGGCATCCTGCATGATCCCCTCTACGTTCTGTCGTATCTTCGACATGCGGTCCGGAGAAAAGGATTTCACGCTGAGAAAGGCTGGATTTAACGTATTTCTGGGAACGAAGTCCTGAACCGTGAAGCGCTTCGCACCCCCTACCCTGGAAGCTGCCTCATATACGTCAGCCTCCTTATGAAGGAAAGGCACAACGGTCATCCTGAACTCGTGATCAATCCGTCCTCCGATGATGAAGTCAATGCTTTCTTCGATCTTGTCGCGGTCAACCGTGGTGCCACACCATCTGTCGTAACCCGTGATGGGCCCCTTGATATCCATGGCGATACAGTCGATGAGGCCTGCGCTTACGAGGTCCTTTATCACCTCCGGGTGTGAGCCGTTTGTATCGAGCTTAACCTTATAGCCCTCCCGCTTGAGGCGCTCCGCAAACACGGGTAAGCCTTTCTGGAGGGTTGGCTCGCCGCCCGTCACAACAACCCTGTCAATCCATTTTCTGAACTTTCTGAGGTTCCCCAGGATCTGTTCCTCCGGTATGTCAAGCAGGCGATCGTGATTCAAGACCAGATCGCTGTTGTGACAGAAGGGGCATCTGAAGTTACAGCCGCCCGTGAAGAATACCGAGGACAGGTGATCCTTCCAATCGAGAAAGCTAGTTTCTATGAATCCCTTTACGGGAAAGTTAAGCCCTGCCGACAACCTCTAGCACCTCTTCCATCTTGGGGACGTTGCCCCTCCATTCGCCGATCCCGTTCTCCATTCCATCTTCAACAACGATGGTGGGAAGGGCCATAACGCTATAAAAACTGGCCTCGGCAAGTCCATCAGCAGTTTCCACGTTGTAGTCGACTACGTCAATATTTTTTTCTCTGAGATGGTCGCCCAACTTTTTTGCCAGAGGACAAACAATACAATCATCTTTATAAAATATCTTTACTATACCCATCAGTCTCCTCCGTAAGACGGTGTTAGGTGTTATGTGTACTGGTTCATTTAATGAACCACACAGAGCCGATACAGTATGGAAACCTTCCTCCTTGACCCTTGACCCATGCCCCATGCCCCTGCTTTTCTCATCCTGCCGCCGCCGCTTTTTTCTCCTCGTCCTGCGTGAAATATTCCATGTTCCTGTAACGATCTTTCAGCTCGCCCAACTTACCCTTGTTCCAGCTCGAAACCTTGGTGAAGTAGCCCGTGATGCGCGTGATGCCGTCGACCTCAGTCGAGCCGCAGTAAGCACAGTCATCTCTCAAACCCCGTGATGTGCGGTGACACTTGTTGCACGTCGTAAACTCCGGCGAGAAGGCTATCTGATCGCTGGTTGTGTGCCTGAAGGTCTTTAGCACGAAGTCGGCAATTGCGCCCTTCGAAGGCTGGGCCTCGCCGATCCAGATATGCGAGATGGAACCTGCCTCTATCAGCGGATGAAAGAGACCCTCATTGGTGACCCGTTCGATGGGGTTCATGGGCGCCATCACATTGAGATGGGTTGAATTGGTGTAATAGACCTCACCCGAAGCCACATCTCCTTTCACCACCCTTCCCGATGCAGGTGAGTGGTACCGCAAATCGAGTCGCGCAAAACGGTAACTCGTGCTCTCTGCCGGCGTCTGCTCCAGAACGAGCCTCATGCCTTCCTGCCTCTTCATCCTGTCAGCGAGAAGCTTCATATGCGCAAGAACCTTGAGACCGAACTTTAAAGCCCTCTTGGAATCGTGCAACTGTTCTCCGGTATGTACCTGAACCATCTCATTGAGACCCACCATGCCGATAAGGTGCGACGCCTTGTTCATCCTGAGGTAAGACGTGCCGTCCCTGTTCATGGTCAGCAAGGCCAGGGGGCCGTCTTCACCCGCGGAGAGCAGTCTCTCGATGAAGGCCCTCTTTTCTTTGTGGGCCTTGACGGCAAGCATGAACCGCTCGGTGAGCAGGTTGAAGAGTTTCGTGTCGTCCTGTTCGGCCATGTAAGCAATCCGCGGAAGGTTGAGGGAGACATTCTGCAGCGCGCAGTAACGCATTCTCCACGGTTCCTTCGCATCGAGCAGGTCCTGCTCGTCTAACTTGAAGCTCAAGCGGCAGCACTCCGATATCTTGGCTGTCTCTCCCCTGTCAAAGACGAAATAGGTATTGCCTTTGTCTGATGCCACGTCGCAGATGAGGTCGAGAAAATCCGCATAGCCGTCGGTCTTGAAAAATTTCTCCGTGATGTGGACGAGTGGCTTGGGGAAGAAGAAAGGCCTGCCTGCGCCATCTCCTTCTTTGAAGACCTCAAAGAGCTTCCAGACGAACCGCTGGGCCTCTTTCTCATACTGTCCATAGGTCTTACCGGTGAACTTGCCGCCCGGGCCGATGGCCGGGACGTCCACGAAGTGTTTGGGGATCTCCCAGTACAGATTGATATCGGTGAATATCGCCTGACCGCCGCGCGCCACAGCCTGCTGTGAGAATTCGAAGATCAGCATCTGCGCAAGCTGCTTAACATCGTTGTCGCTCATGCCCTCGAGGTACGGCGCAAAGAAGATGTTTACCGCATCCCAGCCGATGGCGCCGGCGAAGTGGCTCTGCAACGCAGCTGCAAATTTGACGAGGTGGGCGAGGAGCACTTCAGGATGCTTTGCAGGCTTTGCCATGGAGAGAGAGTGAGGCAGGTCAAGCCCGAATCTTTTTATGTACTCGAGAGACTGGCCGCTGCAATATGGCCGGTCTATGAAGCCAAGGTCGTGGAGGTGGATGTCACCGTTCATGTGAGCATCAGAAACATCCTGAGAAAAAACGGAGAGGAGCGCAAACTCCTTTTTTATCCTCTCTGCGAGGGTAAGATTCGTTGCCTCCGGCCCATGTGGGACATTGGCGTTTTCTTTATTTGGATGGAGGATCAGGGTATCGACATCATAAATAGGCATACCGAGTCGGGTATGCATTCTACGGGCTTGCTCGAGCCCTCGTTCGATCAGGCGGGCATTCACCATCTCCCTGATGAGCGGTGCGGTCACCACTTTGATGCCCGACTTACGGATGAGCGTTTCGACGTCCTTGCTTATAGCCGCCGCGGTGTCATGATCGATGAGCGTCTCCCTCATCATCGCGTCGACTATCTTTTCCCTGTTCCATTCCGAGATGGTCTCTTCGGAAGTTCGAACAAAGAGATTTAAATCAGTCGTTTCTGTCATATATACCCCCTCCACTAGATATAGTGCTTTCGTTAGAAACTATACTATATCTAGTATGCTGTCTTGTCAATGAAAAAATTTTAATAATTAAATCGACCTGAAGATACGCTTACTTAGCCATCAACTTTTTTATTGTTTCGGCAACCGTAGAGCAGAGGAGCCCACCGCCGACGAGCAGAAGAATTATGCCGAAGAGCAGAGACGTAAAAGCAACCTCGCCGCTTGCAGAGCCCGCGGACACATACACATCTCTCATGAAAAGCACGCCAAAGACCATGAGCATGGCTGCAAACGTGAACATGACACCGAACAGGAACCAAAAGAATGGCCTACGCATAGCGTCTCCTCAAGATTTGTCCGACTTCAGGATCTGCGCTGCTTCTTCCGGCGTCAGCGAGACGTTATAGAACTCGTCTTCCCGCTTGAATTTGGATGATCTGAGGTCCCTCGGCATTATCTCCACGCGCCAGTGGAAGTAATCCTCGACTGCTGCAGACTCCGGCGCGACATCCTCTTTGACTGTGTTGGGCGCTGTATGGATCACGATCGTATGAGAACTTCTCGCGCGCTCGACTCTTCTCACGACGTCGAGGAGCAGATGAGTGAATTCATACTTTAATGCCCTGTCGTCAATCAAAGATTCGAAGGTGTGGCTGTGAAACCTGGGCGCGAGGCAGACCTCAAACGGGAACTTTGGCGCGAAGGGACAAAACGCAAGAAAATTCTCGGAGAGCGCCACAACCCGCTTGTTCTGCCGTATCTCCTGGGCAATGATGTCGCAGAGAAGACATCGTTCTTTCTGAAGATAGTGATCTTTGGAGTTCGCCAGCTCAAGCACCGTGCCATGCGGTATTATCGAGGTCGCGAGTATATGGGAATGGGGATGATAAATGTATGAGCCCGCCAGTTCCCCATGGTTCCTGTACACCTGAACGTACCTGAACCTTTTATCTTTCTTCAGGTCGAGAATCCGTTCCGCGTACGTATCGAACACGAGCGCCAGTTCATCCTCACCGAAGTCGGACAGGGTCTTGGTGTGGGCTCTGGTTTCGACCACGATTTCGTGGGCGCCCACGTTCCCCATCCTGTCGTACATCCCCTCTGCCTTCTTGGCCGGTAAAGCCTCGATCATGAACATCGGATTGGCTGCGGGGAAACAGCGTACCAACCAGGTGCCTCCGGCATCTTTAACCTCCCTGATCGGCTTGCCGGGGAGATGTTCGTTGCCGGGACAGAAAGGGCAAACATCTATCTCACTGCTCTTGACCCACGTCAATCCGACCACCACCCAACTGCCGGAAACAGGGTCTCTTCTGAGCTCTGCCATGCATCAAAGATAAACCAGATCATGCCCTTTGTAAAGAAGCACGGGAGGACTTAACTTTTGACAAGGAGCTTCAGGCTATGATAAAAAAGCTTATGAGTCTCGTCATTTACAACACATTCACCGGGAAGAAAGAAGAGTTTGTCCCGGCTTCCCCCGGCCAGATCAAGTGCTACGTTTGCGGTATCACGGCCTACGACCACTCGCACGTCGGCCATGCACGCAGCGTGATCGTATTCGACGTCATCTACCGGTACCTGGCGAGTCTCGGGTATGAGATTACCTACGTAAGGAACTATACCGATATCGATGACAAGATCATCAACAGGGCGAATGCGGAACATACTAACTGGAAGGAGATAGCCGAGACGTACATCGCCTCGTTCAAGGAAGACATGGCAGGGCTCGGGGTCATACCCCCGACGTACGAGCCGAAGGCGACGGATCACATCCCTGACATGATCCACTTCATCGAGAAGCTCATCGAGCGGGGCTATGCTTATCAGGTCGACGGCAGCGTCTATTTCTCCGTGAGAAAGTATGACGGATACGGCAAATTATCAGGGCGAACCCTGGAAGAGATGATCGCAGGGGCACGCGTCGAGGTGGACGAAAGAAAACAAGACCCGCTTGATTTTGCCCTGTGGAAGGCGTCGAAGCCGGGCGAGCCCTCCTGGGTGAGCCCCTGGGGCGAAGGCAGGCCGGGCTGGCACATTGAGTGCTCGGCCATGAGCACTAAGTATCTGGGCAACCCCTTTGACTTTCACGGAGGGGGCAAGGATCTCGTCTTCCCGCATCACGAGAATGAGCGTGCGCAGACGGAGTGCGCAACGGGAAAGAAGTTTGTTAATTACTGGGTGCACAATGGCTTTGTGACCATGCAGCGGGAAAAGATGTCCAAGTCAATCGGGAACATCCGGACCATAAAAGAGTTCTTGAAGGAATACCATCCTGAGGTGTTGCGCCTCTTCTTCCTTTCCACCCACTACAGGAACCCGATCGATTACACGGAGCAATCCCTGGAAAACGCCCAAAGCGCTCTCCAGAAGTTCTACTTCACCCTCGGGAGAATTCGAGAAGTACCAAGGGAAGCGGTTGCTGCCTCCAGCCAGGCCGACTATCCTGAGCTTCAGGGCCTGGAGAAAAAATTCCACGAGGCCATGAGCGATGACTTCAATACGGCGCTCGGCCTGTCAACGCTCTTCGATCTGGCCAGGGTGCTCAACAAGATGGTGGATGAGCTGGATGAGAGCAACCGGCCCGCACTCGCTCACGGAGAGCGGCTTCTCGCATCAATCGGCTCAACCCTGGGGCTCCTGGGTGAGGAGACCGCGGTCTTCGGTCGGGGCGAGACCCTTCGTCATCTGAAGCGTATTGGTCTTGATGAAGCGGCAGTGGAGAAGGCTATTCAGGACAGGTCAGAGGCGCGGAAGCGCAAGGATTACAAGGGGGCTGATGCGATCCGCACCATGCTCCTGGAAAAGGGTATAATCCTGCTCGACACACCAAACGGCACCACATGGAGGACAAAATGATAGAAGTTCGGTTCCACGGGAGAGGCGGGCAGGGGGCGGTTACCTCAGCCGAGATCGTTGCGCAGGCGGCAATAAATGAAGGTCTTTACGCTCAAGCTTTTCCGAACTTCGGCCCGGAACGGAGAGGGGCTCCGGTGCTCGCCTTTTTGAGGGTGTCAGATAAGCCCATCAGATTACGCTCGAAGGTCTATGAACCGAACGCCATCGTGATCCTCGATCCTACCCTCCTTTCGTCTGCGAACCCGACGAATGGCCTCAAGAAGGACGGTTTCGTGGTGATAAACAGCAACAAGCCGGAAGACGAATTGCGCGCACTGTTTCCCGGCTTCAAGATTGCGTCTGTGGATGGTTCACGGATTGCCCGGGAAGAGATGGGCGTGCCGATCACGAACACTACCATGCTGGGCAGTCTCATCAAAGCAACGAAGATTGTTGCTATAGCGTCCCTGGACGTACCTATCAAGAACCGGTTCGGCTTGATTGCGCAGAAGAACGTCAACGCGTATACCCGGGCGTTTAAAGAGACACAGATTTTTAGCTAACTACAGGTCACGGGTCAAGGGTCAGGGGTCACGAAAAGACAATTTGAATTCTAATTGCCGATTGCCAGCGTGCTAGACACAAATGTCAAAGAAAATATTCACGCCATCGTATAAGTCTCTTTCAGGTATACTGCGGTTCCTGCGATCCTTCACTTGTTTAGGTTTGCGTTCTTCCGTGACCCGTGACCCGTGACCCATGCCCCGGTCGTCATATGATTAAACCATGGCAAATCCTCAGCTCAAAAGTCGACGCGGACTATAAGGTCTTCAAAATTCGTGCGGATCAGGCCGTCTCTCCGCGAACGAACCGAACCGGCGAGTTCTACACCATCCAGTCGAATGACTGGGTGAATGTCATCTCCCTGACCGCGGACCGGCAAGTAGTCATGATCAGGCAGTACAGGCACGGCTCGAGGGAGGTCACATTCGAAATACCAGGCGGGCTCGTGGACGAAGCTGACCCGGGAGAGGCCGCAACGCGGGAGCTTCTCGAAGAGACTGGATACGCCGGGAAAAGCGTGAGCCTGCTCGGCTCCACAAACCCGAACCCCGCGATATTCGACAATACCTGTTACACTTACCTGGTGGAGCATGCCGAGAAGGTAAGTGAGATATCGCTCGACACGCACGAGGATATAGAGGTTGAGCTGGTTCCCCTCACTTCCATTCCCCAACTCCTCCGGGACGGCGCCATAAACCACGCGCTCGTCATTGTAGCATTCCATTTTTTATTCCAGAAGAACGGCTATCCGCAAGGCCCATGCTCCGGGACATAGTTCGCGCGATTGAGAAAGAAGTCTCCCCTGTCGGGCAAGAGATTGTTCCCTGCATAAAGGCCCTGGACCGGGTCGCGGCGCGCACGGTGAAAGCCGGACGGAACCTCCCGCCCTTCCCTGTTTCAGCACTCGACGGCTTCGCTTGCAGAGGGGGCGGCAAGGAGTTCGTTGTCAAGGCCTGGCTCTCACCGGGCGAGAAAAGCGTGCTTCATCTGAAAGCAGGGGAAGCAGTTTTTGTGCCTACGGGGGCAGAAATACCGGCTAGTACGCTATTCGCGCCGGTTGAGCACGTGCGGGAGGACGGTGGCGCAATACTGGTGGAGACCCTGACTGACGCGCGGAAGATCTGGAAGAAAGGCTACTGGATACGGAAGGGTGACGGCGTGGTAACCGGAGGAACGCGTATCAGGCCGCGCACCATGGAGCTTCTGGCATTGGCGGGCCTGAAGGAGATAGCCGTCTTTCGAAAACCCAGGGTCTCGATTCTGTCAACAGGGAATGAATTGAAGAAGGGGATCGTCGTCAACTCGAACCAATATCTTCTGGCCGGGCTTGTAGAGAGGGACGGAGGAGAGGTCGCACATATGGCCGTTGCCGGCGACGATAAAGAAGAGATCGGGGAAGCCCTCTTGCGCATGACGGGTACCAACATTCTGCTTCTGACCGGAGGCACCGCAAAGGGCAAGAAAGACGTAACGCGCTCCTCCCTTCAGGCGTGCGGAGCGACCCTTCTTCTGGACGCCCTCCCCATCGTGCCCGGTAAAACCATGACCTTCGGAAAACTGGATCGGACGCCCTTTTTCATTCTACCCGGAAACCCGAGGGCGCTCAGGCCGCTTTACGAGGTATTTATCAAACCGTGCCTTTTCAAGCTTGCGGGCAGGATAGACAAAATGCAGATTGGCAAGGCACGCGTGCCTGCAGAGATCGAGGGTGAGACCGACCGGATCCATCTCATCCCCGTTGCCCTCTCCGCCTGCAAAGATCCGCACATAACGGCCCTTTACGTGGATGAGCCCGATGCTTTTATTATCCTGGAGCGCGGGACAAAAAGGGTAAGAGCAGGCGAGGAGGCCCGGATCCAATGGACAGACGCGTGATCCCCGTACTCTCCGTCGTAGGCGGTAGCTCGAACACGGGAAAGACAACCCTCCTCGAAAAACTGATTCCGATCCTTAAGTCGAGAGGCCTGAGAGTTGGGACGATCAAGCATCACGCAGGAGACTTTGAGATAGACCGGGAAGGCAAGGATAGTTACCGGCACAAGAAAGCCGGCGCAAGTGTTTCCATGATTACGTCTTCGGACAAGATAGGGCTCGTGGCCGATATGACGCAAGAGCTGACACTATCAGAGCTTGTGAGGCTCTACATGCGTGATATAGACCTGGTCATCACCGAGGGCTACAAGCGGGAACACATGCCGAAGCTCGAAGTCTACGTGTATCAGAAGGGGCTTGACCCTCTGGCAAGCCAGGACCCGGACGTGATCGCCATCGCAACCGACCGGATGATCGAGGCCCACGTTCCGGTGTTCTTGCGCGATGAGCCCGAGGCCATAGCGGAGTTCATCGTCACCCGGTTAAAACTCGGGTCACGGGGCATGGGTCAAGGGTCAAGGGTTCGAAAAGGGCCGGCGAAGTCCTAAACTCCCGTTCGATCAATCTTCTCATCTGATATTGATAGTATGCTTGGTGGTTCGAATTTTGGGTGTCTTGCCTGACCCTTGCCCCGTGACCCATGACCCTGTTTTTCCGTCCCATGACCCTAAGATGTATAGAAGCGGCGCTTGAGTTCTTTGACGAGCGCTATGTTCTCAAGGTGTCCCGTGCCCCGCGCTACGACCTTGCCGATGATCGGGCGAGAAAGAAGGTATAAATCGCCGAGCAGGTCAAGCACTTTGTGGCGCACGAATTCATCCTCGAATCTGAGTTTCGTGTTGATGACATGATCATCGCTCAGGATGATCACATTGCTGATGCGGCCCCCTGAGCCAAGCCCCATCTTCTCCAATCTCTCGAAGTCCTCCAAGAACCCGAAGGTCCGCGCCGGTGCAATGTCGGTCACGAAGCGTTCGCTTCCACCTGAGAACTGGTATCTTTGCGTGCCCACGGGTTTTGGGTAGCTCAGCGTGTAGTCGATGATGAGCTCCGTGGCCGGCTCGATGGAAAGATATTTGCCTTCGGGTAGATTGGCCACCGTCACGGTCTCGGTAACCACCAGTGGTTCGATGCCCGCACGCTGTTCCACAACCCCTGCTTCCTCGATCTTCTTGCAGAGCTCAAGCGCAGAGCCATCAAAAATGGGCACTTCCTCGCTAACCTTTATGAGCAGATTGGTGAGGCCGTATACGTGACAGGCGGCAAGCAGGTGTTCCACCGTTTTCACCGTGCAGTTCTTACCCTTGAGGGAAGAAGCAAACCCTGACGAGTACACGTAGTCAATGAACGCCGGTATCCTTTCGCCATCCGGAACGTGCTCAAAGATGATACCCGTGTCAACGGGCATCGGCAGCAATATCATTCCCGTCTTGACCCCGGAATGGAGCCCCATTCCGTAAGCTACGATGCTTTTCCCAACGGTCTTTTGCTTGCACGCCTCGAGCCCTGTCGGCACTTGAATCCTGATCTCGTCCTGCCTGTCCTTGCCATTCCCTTTGCCGGCAAGACCTCTGGAAATAACTTCGAGCACCTTTTCAATCGAGAGCGGCTTTTCGAGGAAATCCGTGGCACCCATCTTTACCGCCTCAACCGCGGTGGAGATGGTGCCGTGACCGGAGATGACGATGATTACCGCCTCACTGTCCTTTTCCCGAATGTGCCTCAGGACGTCCAGCCCGTCCATCTCGGGCATCCACACATCGAGCAGTACCACCTTCGGCCTGACCCGCTCAAACAGGGCGAGCCCCTCTCTGCCATCCCTCGCGCTGAACACCGAGAAGCCTTCTTCTTTCAGGATAGAAGAAAGGCTGTCGACTATGTTCTTCTCATCGTCGATAATCAGAACCTGGTTCATGGACCACCGATCAGCTTCTGGCAGGTATATTCAAGCAGCACGGCGAGGGCTTCCATATCGAGAAACGATTCAGCTGACTCATCGAACAGGAACTGGAAAGAAGCATCAAATTCCGCATCCTTGTCCCAGAAGATGACAAGCAAGGGCACCCTGGGAAATGGATGCAGGGCGGCTGCGACGTCGGGCTTCGCCTCAGACCGGTACATGGTGGCGCCTATCGCCTGCAGTCTCTCACGCAGGAGCGCCTGCTTCTCCGCAAAGGCCTTGGCCAGCACGTCCTCTATGTTGGCTTTTACGTAAGACGCAAACTGAGCCCCGTCTTTGAAGTCCCCATAAGATACCCATGCGTTTCGCAGCGGATCATCCCCGGCCGTGAGAAGATATCTGAGAACGAGAATCGATCCGATGGTGCCAAGTTTTGAATCGCCCTTGTAAACAGCATCATCCTTGACCGTACAGATGTCCCCCAAGAGAGGCATCTGCGCCGACCCGTCAACCAGAGAACCGCCCAAGGCAGGGGCGTTGGCCGCTGCGTTGCGACTTTTTGCTTCCTCCAGAAGCTCAGCCAGCACCGCGTCGTAATTGGATTTGCCATCAGCGAGAAACATCGGAATAGTCTACTGGAATCAGCCACAATTTACAACCACTCCCTGGAGGGAGACCCACTTCCGCGAGAAAAGCTTATGTCTTATATTTGGATTAACTGAAGATGCTTATTAAGAAAACGTTATACCAATTTGCATTCAAGATGGAGACCGAGGCGGCAGCAAGGAAGCCGACGCAGGCGTACTATAAGTACGTCGAGGAGAGCGACGCAGAGACAACGAAGGTATACACTTGAAGGCGAATTGGTATTACTCTTTTCGAAGGAGTGTGCCATACTGCCATATGAATACGAGCCCGGCGGAGGAAACCCCTGACCATGACGTCTGATGGCAAAGGACAGGGCTCATCGAAAGAGGTCGATTTTACCGACATTCCCCTTCTGGCGGACCTTGACAGAATCAGGCTTGCGGAGCTGATACCCAGCACTGAACAGATCCATGTGAAGTCAGGGGAGATCCTGTACAGGGCGGAAGATCCTGGTGACGCCCTTTACATCATCGTCGATGGAATAGTGCGGATATTTTTGCGGCCCGGTGGACAGTCACTGGAGATCGCGTGCCTGGGGCCCGGAGATTGGTTCGGAGAACTGGCGCTGCTGACGGGGGAGCCGCGAACCACCGATGCCGAGGCCCAGACGGACCTGATCCTGTTAAAACTCTCCCGAAATAATTTTAATCAACTGATCAAAAAACACCCATCCCTGGGAGTAAGTCTCGCTGGTCTGTTAGCGGCAAAGCTGGCCTCGGCCAATGTGGTCATGCGAGGGACCGCAGGAGCATCTGTACGATCAGGACCCTCCGCGGCTCAACCCGGTACACGGACCGTAGCACCGATACCACCTGTTGTCACGAAGGCAACGTTATTCCAGGGCGCCCGCAAATGGTCGAAAGACAGGCGATTCTTAGCGCTTTGTGTTACCGTGTTTCTGTGCGTCCCGTCTGCACTTTGGCTGCGCACGACGGGCCTCGGCACCCCTCGCACTATGCTTTTCGAGCTGCTGCTCGCTGCCACTATCCTGTGGAGTACGAACGCATTCTCCTTTCACACGGTTTCAATCGGCCTGCCGGTCGTTGCGGTCCTGCTCGGTATCACCAAGCCTGCTTTGGCTTTTTCGGGCTTCTCCAGTTCCACGTGGTTTCTCGTTCTCGCCGTGTTCGGCATATCAGCCTCTATCGCAAAGACCGGCCTTCTCTACCGGGTGACCCTCTTGATGATCAAGCGTTTTCCACGGAACTATTTTGGACAGGCCTTTGCGGTGGCATTTTCAGGCCTGCTCTTAACACCGATCATCCCTTCTCCCAATGGCAGGTTAGCGCTTGCCAGCCCGCTCATATTGACGCTCGCTGAAATCCTCGGTTACAAGAAAGGGAGCGGCGGAGCCGTTGGCCTTGCCATGGCAAGCTTCCTGGGCCATGGCAACATGACCATTATGTTTATGAATGGTTCATTCGTCTGTTTCTTCATGTTAGGCCTTCTGCCACCCGACGTCGGTTCCACCATAACCTGGGGCTATTGGTTTAAAGTGGCCTGGCCCCTTTCGACTTTTTATTTTTGCGCTGCTTATCTTGCGATCATTGCCCTGTATCGCCCCACTGAAACGAAAGAGCTGGTCCCCTCGGTGGCCGATGCGCAGTTGCGGACGCTCGGCCCTATGACCATGGAGGAGAAGGTTTGTCTTCTTGCCGTCTTCACTTCGCTCGCAGGCTTCCTGACGCAGTCGTGGCACCATATTGATGGGGCCTGGATAGCGATGTTATGCCTCCTCATTCTCTTTGCAACCTCAGTGCTCGACCAGACCACGCTCCGCGCCTCCATAGACTGGGCCTTTCTTATTTCTCTCGGGGCCTTGATAGGCTTCGGCAACGTTATATCCACCAGCGGCCTTCCGGAAATCGTCGCAGGTACCGCAAAGCCTTATCTGCAATTTCTTGTCGGCAGCAAGTTGCTCTTCCTTCTTGTTATAACGGTGAGCGTGGTCCTGATTCGGTTCATATTGCCGGCCTTTCCTTCCCTGGTAGTCTGCATTCTGGCGCTTCTGCCGATCAGCGCCGCTCTGGAAATCAGCCCATTTGTCATCGGATTGATCGTGCTTCTCGTGAACGAGCCCTGGTTGTTACCGCACCAGAGCATGATCTTCCAAACCCTTTTGTCGAGCACGGAGGGACGGCTTTTCGATCATCCGCAGACCGTGAAGTTCGGGCTCATCCACATCCTGATCTCCCTCGTCGCCATTACCCT
>JADGQN010000354.1 GCA_017881765.1 Syntrophobacterales bacterium
TATTCGTTCAGTATCTTGATGGCGTTGTACAGAAAAAAAATGATGAGCACAATCAGAAATATTCCGTAAATCGGTAGACCTATCATACCTCACCCCTTTGTTTTTGACCTTCACGGTCATACCCTGTCCCCTGGGTCCTTCACTGCCCGTTAACCTTGATGGCACATGATAGCACACCAAGGAAGACTATCATAGTCATTACGACAACGACCAGAAGCGTCGTCTGCCGGTTGTTGAAAATAGGCCCATGGGTACAAATCGTCGATTGAACCCGCCGGAGTGCACGTGCATGTTTCTATGGGCGGGGAAGAATACGGAATGAAAGCGAATATAGCTAAGGCCATACGCATGCGTGTGCGTTATAATAGATACAGAGCTCAACTTACTTATTATGGTGCGTAATTCAAACAAAGGAGGACTCGATGAAAACAAAAGTGGGTTTATGGATTGACCATAGGAAGGCTATTATCGTGACAGTTACGGACAAAGGGGAAGAGATAGGACTGATAATATCGAGGGTTGAAAAACAGCCCCGCCGTTCCGGTGATTCTCCCCTCAAGGGTTCTTATGAACCTTACCACGTACAGGCACAGGACAGCCGCCAGAGAACGCTTACGGGACATCTCAACATTTACTACGATGCCGTCATTGCGTCTATCCGTGATGCAGAAGCTATTCTGATATTTGGTCCTGGTGAGGCTAAGGGCGAACTCAAGGAACGCCTTGAAAAACACAACCTGGGTGGACGCATCGCAGGCGTTGAAACGGTTGACAGGATGACGGATCGTCAGGTTGCGGCGAAAGTCCGGCTGTACTTTCCAAAATAGCGTTCGGCAATAGGATCCACCTCCGCAAGGAGGTGAAAAATACCGACGGCCATACGGCGGAGTTCGAGAGGCATGTGAACCTCAAAACCTGAATATGGAGCGTCCGAATATCGGGGGGCACGAGTGCGACCGCGTCCAATAGGCATCGTCAGCACGCCTGTACCTCCCGGATTAGCGGACAGAAGGACAGGGAGCATATGACAGATTTTCAAGGCAGCCGTGTGTTGACGATCAACAGCGGTTCATCGAGCCTGAAGGCGGCCTCGTACGAGATGGGCGAGAAAGAGGCGCTCATCCTGGCGGTGGAGATTGACCGGGTAGGCATCTCCGGCAGCCGCATGCGGATCACGGACGCTCATGGCACAACGTCGCTCGACCAGAAGAGCGATCTGCCCGACCATAGCGCTGCGCTCCAGGCATTTTTCACGTGGTTTGAGCAGCACGATTCGTATCAAGGGCTGGACGGTGTGGGGCACAGAATTGTTCACGGTGGCCATCACCGCGAACCGCAGTTGATCACGCCGGACTTGATGACGGCTCTTGAAGAGTTGGTACCGATCGATCCCGATCACTTGCCGCAGGCGATCAGCGGCATCAGGTTTGTAAGCCGGTCTTACCCGGCGCTTCAACAGGTGGCCTGCTTTGACACGGCGTTTCACCGGCAGATGCCGCGGGTTGCGCAGATGTATGCGCTGCCCGGCCATTTTTACGACGAAGGCCTTTTACGTTACGGCTTTCACGGTCTCTCCTACGAGTACATCATGCAGGAGCTATGCACGCTGGACCGCGGGTTGGTAAATGGCCGCGTCATCGTCGCCCACCTGGGCAACGGCGCGAGCATGGCTGCGATACAAGGCGGCAAAAGCATCGACACAACGATGGGCTTCACGCCGACTGAAGGGCTGGTGATGGGCACGCGCTCGGGCGATATTGATCCCGGAGCGCTCCTCTTTCTGATTGAAGAAAGGCGGATGACGCCTCAGGCGGTCAATAGACTGATCAACAAGAAGTCCGGTCTGCTGGGGGTTTCAGGCACCAGCGAAGACATGCAGGATTTGCTGGAGAGAGAATCTACCGACCCTCGCGCCGCGGAGGCTGTTCAACTCTTCTGCTATCGGGCAAAGAAATACCTTGGTGCCTACGCGGCCGTACTCGGCGGGCTGGACATACTCGTCTTTACGGGAGGAATCGGAGAACACGCCGCCCCGATCCGCGAACGCGTCTGTTCAGGCCTGGAATTTTTGGGAATCAAGATTGATGCAGGTCGCAATCGAGCCAATGCGCCCGTGATCTCCAGCGACGACAGCCGGGTCGCGGTGCGCGTGGTCAAGACCGACGAAGACCTGATGATCGCGAGGCATACGGTGAAGCTCATCGGTCGAGGAGGCTGAATCTTCGTCACTCTGCGCCGCTAAGTCGGGCTAGCCAGGCCACTTCCAATCGGTGAACTCAGGCTTATCGATACCCTGGTCATACGCATAGTTCGTGTTCTCGATAATCTGGTTCTTTAACCACTCCTTGACTTTCGCCCCTGCCATGCGCAGCTTGGGGACCCGGTCGATGACATCAATCGCCAGATTGAAACGATCGATCTGGTTGCGAATGGCGAGTTCCAGCGGCGTATCAATATTGCCGTGTTCCTTGTAGCCGCGCACGTGCAGGTTCTTGTGGTTGGTGCGGCGGTAAGCGAGCTTGTGGATCAGCCAGGGGTAGCCGTGAAAATCGAAAATGATCGGCTTGTCCGTGGTGAACAGGCTGTCAAAATCCCGGTCTGACAGGCCATGACCATGCTCGGTCTCCGGTTCCAGCTTGAACAGGTCGACGACGTTGATGAAACGGATCTTGAGATCGGGAAAGTGCTCCCGAAGCAGAGCGTCTGCCGCCAGCGCCTCCGTGGTGGGGATGTCGCCCGCGCAGGCCAGCACCACGTCGGGCTCGCCTGTCTGGTCGGTGCTGGCCCAATCCCAGACGCCGATGCCCTTGGAACAGTGCCGGATGGCTTCATCCATCGTCAGATATTGGAGATGAAGCTGCTTGTCCGAAACGATGACGTTGACATAGTTCGTGCTGCGCAGACAGTGGTCCGCGACCGACAGCAGGCAGTTGGCATCGGGAGGCAGGTAGATACGCGTCACCTTCGCGCTCTTGTTGGTGACCACGTCCAGAAAGCCAGGGTCCTGGTGGCTGAAGCCGTTGTGGTCCTGGCGCCAGACGACGGAAGTGATCAATATGTTCAGTGAAGAAACGGGACTTCGCCAGGGGACGTCCTGGCACTTTTCCAGCCACTTGGCGTGCTGGTTGAACATCGAGTCGATCACGTGGATGAAGGCTTCATACGAGGCGAAGAGACCGTGACGCCCGGTCAGCAGGTATCCTTCCAGCCAGCCCTCTAAGGTGTGCTCGCTGAGCATCTCCATTACCCGACCGTCAGGGGCCAGTTCGCTGCCATCCGCGTCCTCGGGCTTGATTTCCTCCATCCAGGTCTTCTTGGTGGCTTCGTAGATGGCGGTGAGATTGTTGGAGGCAGTTTCATCCGGACCAAAAACCCGAAAACCGGTCATGTTACTGCGCATCACGTCGCGCAGGAAGACGCCGAGAACCTGGGTATTTGCAACCATGGTGGCGCCGGGCCTGGTCACTTCGACAGCGTAGTTACGAAACTCCGGCAGGAGAAGTGGAGTGCGCACCAGGCCTCCATTGGTAACGGGGTTGGCGCTCAAGCGCCGGGGGCCGGTGGGAGCCAATGCCTTCAGCTCCGGAATCAGCTTGCCGGTCTCGTCAAACAGTTCCTCGGGCCTGTAGCTCCTCAACCACTCTTCCAGTAGCTTCAGATGAGCGGGATTTTCGTGAACCTGGAAGGGCACCTGGTGGGCACGCCAGAAATCTTCCACCTTGTGGCCGTCTACTTCCTTGGGGCCCGTCCAGCCCTTGGGGGTGCGAAGCACGATCATTGGCCACTCGGGCAGCTGAGTTACGCCAGTGGCGCGGGCTTCGTGCTGGATCCGCTTGATTTCCGCCATCACCGTCTCCAGGGTTTGGGCCATCAACTGGTGTACCGCTTCAACGTTGGAGCCTTCGACAAAATAGGGTTTATATCCGTAGCCGATGAACAGGCTCTCAAGCTGTCTGTGGCTAATGCGTGCCAACACGGTTGGATTGGCAATTTTGTAGCCATTCAGGTGCAGGATGGGAAGTACCGCGCCGTCACGGATAGGATTGAGAAACTTGTTGGAGTGCCAGGCCGTGGCCAGAGGCCCGGTCTCGGCCTCACCGTCGCCCACCATGACCGCCACGATCAGATCAGGGTTATCGAAGGCCGCCCCGAAGGCGTGGGAGATACTATAGCCCAGTTCGCCGCCCTCGTGAATCGAGCCGGGAGTCTCGGGAGTGCAGTGGCTGCCGATGCCACCGGGAAAGGAGAATTCTTTGAGGAACTTTCGCATACCCTCTAAGTCTTCGCTCTTATCCGGGTAGATCTCGGAATAGGTCCCTTCCAGGTAGGCGTTGGAAAGGGTGGCGGGCGCGCCGTGCCCGGGCCCTGAGATATAGATCATGTTCAGGTCATACTTCTTGATCAACCGGTTCAGATGCACCCAGGTTAACGTCTGACCAGGGTCCGATCCCCAATGGCCCAGGAGACGCCGCTTAATGTGTTCCATCGTAAGGGGCTCTCTCAGGAGAGGATTCTCTTTTAGAAAAATCATGCCCACACAGAGATAAAGGGTTGCACGCCAATAGGCGTCGATCTTCCGAAGTTCGTCGGCGCTCAGAGGTCCCGCTGACGCGGTGGTTTGAGGAACAGGTGATTCAGCCATTACGATCTTCTCCTTTCCTGCCTTGCAAGGCACCGTCATTCGCGCATCCGGAGCCCAACAGCTAAGGTATCAGCAGTATGGCAATGATTGTCCAGAGAACGCCCGTGGCTACCTCAAGGCCGGCAGCAGTTTTATGGCATTGGATGAGAAAATAGTCTTTGGGCTTCATTGGCTTGCCCGCACCGGCACCAGAAACTCATGGCTCAACTCACGGACAGTTACTTCCCCACGCGGATATTGGGGAGCGAACCAAGAACTCCAAAAACGTTCAGGAGCCACAAGACAACGGCAATGACCACGACCGCATTCAAGATCGT
>JADGQN010000355.1 GCA_017881765.1 Syntrophobacterales bacterium
TTTTCGCGTTGCGTCGAATTAAACCACATGCTCCACCGCTTGTGCGGGCCCCCGTCAATTCCTTTGAGTTTCAACCTTGCGGCCGTACTCCCCAGGCGGGGTACTTAACGCGTTAGCTTCGGCACAGAAGGCATTACACCTCCCACACCCAGTACCCACCGTTTACGGCGTGGACTACCAGGGTATCTAATCCTGTTTGCTCCCCACGCTTTCGCGCCTCAGCGTCAGTGTCAGACCAGGAAACCGCCTTCGCCACCGGTGTTCCTCCTGATATCTACGAATTTCACCTCTACACCAGGAATTCCGTTTCCCTCTTCTGCACTCTAGTCATGCAGTTTCAGACGCAGTTCTTCAGTTGAGCCAAAGGATTTCACGTCTGACTTACATTACCGCCTACACGCCCTTTACGCCCAGTAATTCCGAACAACGCTTGGACCCTCCGTATTACCGCGGCTGCTGGCACGGAGTTAGCCGGTCCTTTCTCCGGTGGTACCGTCAAAATCCAAAGATTATTTACCTCTGGACCCTTCTTCCCACCTAACAGGGCTTTACAACCCGAAGGCCTTCATCACCCACATGGCGTCGCTGGGTCAGGCTTTCGCCCATTGCCCAATATTCCCCACTGCTGCCTCCCGTAGGAGTCTGGGCCGTGTCTCAGTCCCAGTGTGGCTGGCCGTCCTCTTAGACCAGCTACCCGTCATAGCCTTGGTGGGCTTTTACCTCACCAACTAGCTGATAGGACATGGGCTCATTCCCAAGTGATAGCCTAAACCCGAAAGAATAAGCCACCTTTTACCGCGTAACCTGAGTTACGTGGTCTTATCCGGTATTAGCCCCACTTTCGCGGGGTTATCCCGAACTCAAGCAAAGATTGCCCATGTATTACTCACCCGTCCGCCGCTTTACTCATCCCCGAAGGGACTTTCACGCTCGACTTGCATGTGTTAGGCACGCCACCAGCGTTCGTTCTGAGCCAGGATCAAACTCTCAATTAAACTTAAAACTAAACTGGACCTTTCGCACTAAAAATAGGGGCCTAACTATTCTGTTGTCAAAGAACAAGAAAACAAGCGAAAACAATAGTAACACACTCTTGCATGCTCTGTCAAACTCCGCTTTGGCGGCGACCCAAGCATGCCGGAGAGTGTGTCTAGTCGCTTTTTTAAAAGAGCTAAGTAAGTTACCCTTGAACGAGTATAAGTATAGCTAGTTTTTTATCGATGTCAAGCGGTTTATTCTTAAGCCCCGAAATTATTTCGTTGTGATAGAATCTCATCACAGACGTACGCGGATAAACTCTACCGCTGCGCTAGGACGACCGTCACGCAGAGCGTGCCTAGGACGACCGTCCGCCACACGGCGGACTAGGACGAGGGACGATAGAAAGATTGACTTGCAGGCGCTGGTCGGTTAATTTTTTAATGCGTCCTAGCGGAGCGGTCGTCCCAGCGAATGAAATAAGCGGTCGTCCTAGCGTAAGCGGTCGTCCTAGCCGCACGTAGCGCGGCGGTCGGTGAAGTATGAAACAGGAGGAAGCATGGGTCAGGTTGAGACGGCTTTGGATATTTTCAAGCAGCGATTTAACTGAGCACAGTCAACACTGGCGAGTTTCGCCGATGACGTTGCTCTCGATACGGATCTGGCGCTCAAAGTGGCGTGCGGCTTTGGCGGCGGCTTCGCAGGTCTGGGCGGCCCGTGCGGTGTCATCACTGGAGGTATGATGGTGATAGGGCTTAAATACGGGAAAGACAAGCCCGATGATGAGGCAGCCAAGGAGAAAACGTACACCTTGGTGCGGGAGTTCGTGCACCGGTTCGAGCAACGCCATGGGACGATTCTCTGCAGGCAGCTTATCAACGCAGACATCAGCACCCCGGAGGGCCTTAAGGCAGCCAAGGACAGCGGACTGCTTGCAACGACCTGTCCCGCGTTTGTGCGGAGCGCCGTAGAAATACTGCAGGAACTACTGGTATAGGATATCTCACGCCCAGTCGCTGCGCTCCTTCGAGGCCGCAGAGTTCGCAGAGGTGGAGTGAATTGTTTTTTTGATTTTCCGGTGAGAGGCCGGAAAATCAAAACCGTCAGCCACTTCGTGGCACGGTGCTATTTTGGTACGTCCACCCTTCCGGCGGAGCCGGACGGGGGTTGCCCGAAATGGTCCTCTCAACCATTCCGGGCAAAAACTCATTCCTTCTCTCCTGCCTTTCCTCTGCGACCTCTGCGGCCTCTAGCGAAGCGGGCGTGAGATAAAGTATTGCAGTGGCGCGTTATGCGCCGGTCACGGCGTGGATGCTCTCATAGGTCACAGCGAGAAGTTCCTGCAGCGTTGATTCTTCGATAGCCAACGGCGGCATGAGGACGATTACGTCACCGAGAGGGCGGATGATAACTCCCCGTTTGCGGGCCTCCAGTATCACCTTATGGCCGATCTTATCTCCGGGGGCGTAGGGCTTCCGCGTCTTCCTGTTCACGACCAATTCTATGCCGACCATGAAACCTTTTTGACGGATGTCGCCCACGTGTGACAAATTGCAGAAGCGCGCCAGATGCTGTTTGAGAGACTCCGAGTCCTTCCGGACTTTGTCGATCAGTCTTTCGCTTTCGAACAGTTTGAGGTTTGCGAGAGCCACTGCACACGCCACGGGATTGCCCGTGTACGTGTGACCGTGAAAGAACGTTTTAAATTCATCGAACTCCGCGAGGAAGCCGCGGAAGATGTCGTCACTGGCAAGTGTCGCGGCAAGCGGCAGATAACCGCCGGTTACGCCTTTCGCAACGCACATGAGATCGGGCTCAACACCTTCCTCAAGGCACGCAAACATGTTGCCCGTCCTGCCGAAGCCGGTCGCGACCTCATCGGCTATGAAGAGCAGTCCGTTTTCTTTCGTAATCTTCCATACAGCCTTTAGGAACTCGTCAGGTTGCGCAATCATACCCGCAGCGCCTTGCACGGAGGGTTCAATGACGACAGCGCAGAGTTCGTCTCTATGCCTTTTGACCATATGCTCGAACACGTCGACACACGCCAGATGGCAGCTTTCCGGCTTCAGCTTCACCGGGCATCGGTAGCAGTAAGGTGCCGGTGCCTTGCGCGTCTTGAATAGGAGCGGTTTGTAGACCTTATGGAAAAGATCTATACCACCAATGCTGACCGCCCCGAGGGTGTCACCATGGTAGCCGTTCACGAATGATAGGAAGGTCCTGCGTTTTTTCTCTCCCTTTTGCTGCCAGTACTGGTAGGCCATTTTGAGGGCGATCTCAACAGAGGTGGAGCCATTGTCCGAATAGAAGACTTTCGAAAGGCCCCCGGGCGCGATCTCAATCAGCTTCTTGGCCAGCTCGATGGAGGGCGCATTGCCCAGCCCGAGCAGCGTCGAGTGGCAGAGCTTCTCCGCCTGCTGATGAAGGGCATCGAGCAGTTCTCTCTTGCCGTGGCCGTGCACCAGCACCCACAGAGAAGAGACCCCGTCAATATACTTCTTGCCGTTCGTATCGATCAGATAACATCCCTCGCCTCTTTCTATTATCAGCGGCTCTGTTTCGAGCCAATCCTTCATCTGGGTAAACGGGTGCCAGACGTATTGCTTGTCCCACTGGGCGAGAGTTTCTTTGTTTTCCATTGGTCCTCCGAAATGCGAGTGTTGTGTGTTATGTGTTGAGTGTTAAGTGTTGTGTGTTATGTGCAACCGGAACAGCTTCAGTAAAGTACCGACGAGTCCGCTACGATGATTCAACCTGTGGCTTGGGTCTGTCTGTCTTTCACTCAACACGTAACACGTAACACTTTCTTCACTGTATCAGTCCCACTTCTTTTCCCACCTGCGCGAGCGCTTCCAGCGCCTCGTCCATATCTTCCTTCGTGAGGCCGCGCACGATGGTCAGGCGTAGCCTGGACGTGCCGGCCGGGACCGTCGGAGGTCTGATGGCCTGAAGAAAAATCCCCTTCTCCATCAGCATCTTCTGCATGCGAATGGCCTTGCTGTCCTCTCCCACAACGATGGGCACTATGGGACCCTCGCTCCGCTTCAGATCGAAACCGAGTCCGAGCAGCCCCTGTCTCATGTACTCAATATTCTTCCAGAGGTCTTTCTTGAAGGAGGCGCTTTTCCGGACAAGTTGCAAAGCCGCTCCGGCTGCCGCCAGAGCGCTGGCAGGAAGCGCCGTGGTATACATGAAGGTCCTTGCCCTGTTGATCAGGTAATCAATGGTCACGCTGTCCGCAAGCGCAAAGGCGCCGAAGGAGCCGAGCGACTTTCCAAAGGTACCCATCTGCACGTCCATGAGACCCGAGACGCCGCACATCTCTTCAACGCCTGTGCCTTTGTCTCCGAAGACGCCAGTCCCATGCGCCTCGTCTACGATCACGTGAAGACCATATTTTTCCTTCAAATCGAAGATTGCCCGGAGAGGCGCCACGTCGCCGTCCATGCTGAAGACCGTCTCAGTGATGATGAACTTCTTTGACGCTTTTGACCTGGCAGATTCCCGTTTTATCTTCCTTTCCAAATCCTCAACGTCGAGGTGGCGGTAGATTACTTTACGCGCCCCGGAAAGTCTCGTGCTGTCGATGATGCTCGAATGATTCAGCTCGTCGCTGAAAATCACGTCATGCGTATCGGCAAGAGTTGCGATGATACCGATGTTCGCCAGGTATCCATTGGAGAAGATAAGCGCCTTTTCGTACCCTTTGAACGAGGCGACCTCGTCTTCAAGCCTGGCGTACAGGTCGATGCTGCCTGAGACACTCCGCGAGGAACATGTTCCGGCTCCATACTCGTCTATCGCATCTTTTGCTGCACGCATCACGTCAGGATGCAGGTGGAGAGACAGATAGCTATTGGAGCAGAGATTCAGGTATTCGCGTCCCTCGTAGCGCACGCGGCTGGCACCGACAGGCTTTAGATACCGGATCTCACGGTAATTACCGGCTTCCCTGATCTGTTCCAATCGG
>JADGQN010000356.1 GCA_017881765.1 Syntrophobacterales bacterium
CAGAGGATCGACACGGTCGACGAGATGCGTTCCTGCTTGGCGGACGGGTTTGCATTCGTCTTTGGGTTCACCGTCTACGAGAGCTTTGAATCCCAGGACGTCGCAAAGACCGGTGTCGTGAATATGCCCGGGCCGAATGAACAGGTAATGGGCGGCCACGCAGTCGTAGGGGTTGGCTATGACGATTCCCAGAAGCGGTTCATCGTGAGGAATTCCTGGGGCGACGGCTGGGGCATGAAGGGTTATTTCACGATTCCCTACGACTACCTGGCGAACAGGAACCTCTCTGATGACTTTTGGACCGTCCGCGCGGGGAAGCAGATTTAGACCCACTGTATCATATTAGATCGGCGATAGATCTTCACCGGCAGGGCTGCCTGATCGCGTCTCATGCGACAGACAGCCCTGAATGGATCGGAACAGATAGGAGGCTCGATATGGCATCACGTATATTTTGGTGTCTGTTATCACTGACAATCGTGTTGTGGAGTCCGAGAGCCTACAGCGAAACTGTTACGGAAACGAGCGTGAAGGATGTTTCGGAACATAGCGAACAGCCTGAAATCACAAGAATTGAGCCTCTTGGAGGCAAAGTGGGAGACACTATTACGATATACGGCAAAAATTTTGGAAATGATAGAAAAAAAATAAAGATTCAGTTTATTGACCCTGAAACGAATAAGCAAAAGGAGATAAAACCAATAGAACCTGTTTTCCTGGCTAAAGTTCCGGACAAACAGGAATATCAACTAAGATTTATGACAGAAGAGCGCCGGCTGTTAGACAACATTTGGTTGAAAAGATCAGTACCAATTAACCTCATCGTCAATGATCAACCGTCAAATTATATGACTTTTACCCTTGTCACCGTAAACTGGGAATATAAGATCGCATTTCTTACGATACTTTTGCTTATAGTGCTTTTGATATTCCAAGCTTTTGCAATCAAAAAGGTAAATTTTCTGAAATCAGTAGTGCTGGATCATAGAACTAATACGTACAGCCTGTCCAGGTGCCAGGCATTCGTGTGGACATTTGTTTTAATCGGAAGTTATTTTTATCTTGCAGTGGGCAAGTCATTGATTTTCGGCAAAGGGGTAATCCCGGATTTCAACCCATCACTGCTCGTATTGATGGGAATCAGCTACGGAGGATCATTAGCTGCTGAACAATTAAATCGTTTCTTTCCCAAGAAGGACCTAACTCCACCCCCGCCTCGTTTAATTAACCTAATTTCAGAGGGCGGTGAGGTAAGCCTCCCTCGGCTTCAGCTTGTGGGCTTTACCATTACCGCTATCGTAATCTATCTTTACAACTTGTCGGGCGCAGACTTCTTATCGAAGGGGCTGCCGGATATACCTCCCACATTACTTGGATTGTTGGGAATCAGTCAGGGAGGATATCTTGGTGGCAAATTGGTTGGTGGCCGCATGTCGGTTAACTATATTTTGCCCAGACGCGTCCCGATAAACAAGGATGTCGAGTTGAGCATCATTGGTAGCGGCTTTGATGATAAAACTAAAATCCTGGTCCAGGATTATCCGGGACTCTTAGACCCGGAACGCCACAACGAAAACTATTTGTCCTTGAAGTTGTTGAACTTTGGTCAGGCAGGGTCGAAGGATATGGTGCTCGTTCCCCCGGCCGGAGGAGGCAGTCTTGTCCTCAGGGATGTGCTTGAAGTCGTGGATGCCAAGATTGAGAAAATAGAGCGTCTTCCGAACGTAAAGCAGGTCAAGCTGACATTGAAGGATTTTTACCCCGACGAGATACAGGGTACTGTTGCGGGCAAACCAGCCACCGTGATTCCCGATAATAAGGACAAGAACCAGATCATTCTGGAAGCAAGGGAAGATATAAGAACCGGCGATCCTATTTCAATTGCAAGCCTTGATGGAGAATTGAAAGCCGACATCCAGGCACTCTAAACCGTATCAAGGAGCGTTATCAAACACCCAATTCCTCTCATATAATCTTCACCCCTTGTAAGTGTCTTCGGTAGATCGCACGCAGTCCAATTTGATGATGATAGAAATGCTTGGCCTGTCTTGACAAGTACTGCACCCGATCTTAGGCTCTAGTAAGGTGGTATTAATACTCTTGGCCCTATTACGCTGTCCACTGTGATCCGTAGTCGGTTTTTCGAAGGTCGGGCATCGGAACGTGCAGCGCAAGGGGAGATGGTCTGTGGATGCTTATGACGTAATGGATCGGCACCTAAGCTCGATATGGCCCTATGGTGCGCCGATCCCTAACTCCAAACGGGACCGGCAAGACGGTTCCAACGGACAGGAGGGTGTATGCATGTTGTATTGATTGGCGCCGAACTGGAAGAGAATCTTGGACTCCGCTACATGGCATCGGCCTTGGAGCAACGAGGCCACACAGCAACTATTGTGCCCTTTAACGAAGCAGCCGAGACTCCGAATGTGGTCAGTCAGGTGGTCAAGTTGGCGCCTGATGTTGCCGGACTATCAATGGTCTTTACAGGACGGGCGAAGGAATTCTGTCGCCTCGCAGGGGCGCTCCGCACAGCGGGATTTACCGGGCACGTGACCGCCGGGGGGCACTTCGCTGCGCTCAACTGCTCGCAGCTCCTGACTGATTTTCCTGCGTTCGATTCGGTAGCCCTCGGAGAAGGAGAGGATCTGATCTGTAATCTGGCCGAGCATCTCAGTGACCCTTCAAGCGTCGCCGGCTTCTGCTACCGGCCCGTAAACGGCGCCCCCAGCGTGAATCCTTCCCCCGGAAATCCTGCTAATCTCGACTTGATTCCCTTCCCGCGGCGCGGCGCGTTCCATGCGTACTTCGGAAAGCCGATTGGCAGCATCCTGTCAAGCCGTGGCTGCTGGCGGAGCTGTGCATTCTGCAGCATCGATGCATGGTACCGCAGCGGAGGCGGACCGAAATTTCGGGTCCGAAGTGTCCCGAATATTGTAGAAGAGATGAAAGAGCTCTACTTCAAGCATGGTGTACGCATATTTAATTTTCAGGATGACAACTTCTTCCTCCCCAAGCCCGAGCAGGCCCTCGCCCGCTTCACGGAACTGCGCGATCAGCTTTTTGTCGCCGGGGTGAAGGATATTGCCATTGCGGTCAAGGCGCGTCCTGACAGCATCAACCGCGCAGTTCTGTCCGTGTTGGATGACCTCGGCATCTTCCGTGTCTTTCTCGGCGTCGAGAATGCCTCGGAGCGGGCTCTCGCAAACCTCAACCGGAAGTGCACCCGTGAACAGATCGAGAATGCTCTTACAATTCTCAATGATTTCGACGTCCATATCGCATACAACCTTCTCATGTTCGAGCCGGACACTTCGCTTGAGGACATCCTTATCAACCTGCGTTTCATGGAACGGCACATCGACAATCCGTTCAACTTCTGCAGAGCCGAAGCATATGCAAACACAGGGCTCGAAAGAAAGCTCCGTGGCGACGGGATACTGCTCGGAGATTACTTCGGCTTCGACTATCGGCTTAAAGACCCGAAGGTAGAGATGTTTCACAGGATAGCGAACTACGCCTTTTTCGACAGGAACTTCAGTGATTTTGGCCTCCACTATTTCAATATGGAGGTCGACTTCTCCTTTCAGCTCCTCAGACGCTTCTATCCTGAGATATTGAGCGAGGAACTGCGGAGCGAAGTCCGCTCCTTCATAAAGGAGACGAACATCGACACGTATCGCTGCCTCTGCCAAATCTACGACATAGTCGCTGCCGTTCAACCCGGCGACGAAAAAGCAATCAGGGGGGCGATGGCGACCATGCGGCAGAGGGTGGACCAGGCGGGCGTGGAACTCCGTTCCAGAGGCGAGTGGATCTTGCAGCGTCTGCGGCGTGCCTACGCTGAGCGGGAGTCGGGAGGCAGAGAGGCTGTTTTCTGGAAGGATGCACCGACCATACCATTTTTGGAGAGCGCGCTCGCGCCATACGGTGGAGGGGAAGGTGGGATGGGTTCGGCATCGACTGACCATCACAGCATCTTTGGCATGCTCAGGCAGCCCATCCCGTATGAGGACTTTCGGAGACAGATGGACAGCAAACGGTAGCAAGGAGGCGGCACACCGGAGAAGAACGCCGAGACTTTCTTTTCTCGCGTGGGTTACCTCACAAATCAAAAAAAGGAGGACATGTCATGGCAATCAAGAACAGGGACTGGGTCGAACCGGCCCATCCGGTTATCGTAGAACAGTTCGATGACCTCATCAATATTTACCGCACTATTCGTGAGCAGTTCCAGGAACGGATCGACACAATCTTCGACTCCGCGTCACGTCAGATCGGTTTTGTGGTTACGACCACGCTTCCGGTCGCCGTGCAGATCGGCGCGGGAGGGAAGATCGGGAAAGTGGCGTTCAAGTCAAAGAACCTGGAAGGGACTGTGTTTGAGCGCGAATTTGCCCCTGTCTTCAAGGAAATGTTGGGCAAGCAGGTGGGCAAGGTGAAAGCCGGTGATTACGGCCTGCAGCTCCTCTGGTTTGAGGCACTGAAGCTCAAACTCAAGACTGACTTTATGGAGCCTGCACATTTTCACTGGATGGAGCCTGCACATCTCCCGAGTCTGGGTATCAGGCCCGAGATCATTGAACAGATGACCATGCGCGTTCCTCCGGAGGTGCAGGAGCCTGCACACTGGTTCGACGCCGGCATCGCGCTCGGAAAGGAAGAAGAAGTCCTCATTGCCGCTATTGATGAGGTATATCCGGAGCTGAAACTGACGGATCGAATCGCAGCGGGCCGTCAGGATACGCGCTTTCGCGTTCCGGGCATCCGGGAACCGGCCCATTTCAGACAGTTGCTCGAAGAGATCGTTCAAACCCGCTCCGCGGCCAGCCTTTCTCCCGGCATCAGGGAACCGGCCCATTTCAGACAGCTTGCCGATATCCTTGAGAAGGAAGAGACAATCCAGTTGCTTAGAGAGCTGGTGTCAGTATTGAAGAAGGTGGGCAT
>JADGQN010000357.1 GCA_017881765.1 Syntrophobacterales bacterium
TGTCCAAGGGATTCGTCAGGAACCTGGGAGATCCTGTTCCTTCCTCTGATAAAGGGGTACTAAAAACCGAGGAAACGAGGGATGGGGATGAGGGGCAGGTAGTCGGATCAACTCATAGTACCGTTGAAGCCGGGTAATGCCGGTGGAGGGAAGGGGTTGACAGGCAGGTGTATCGAAGAGGGGAAACAATGCAGGACTCAGAGCCTATAAAAGCATTGGCAACGGAACTGAATCGGCTATCAGAGATTGCGGCAAGAGATTCAAAGATTAAATTCACTTCATTAGCCCACCTATTGACCGAAGAATTCCTGAAGGGTTGTTATCGTGATGTGAACCATCAGGCAGGAGCGGGAATAGAGCGGGTGAGTTATGCAACCTACGGAGAGGATCTGGAGGGAAACATAACAGACCTGGTAAAGCGGCTGCGGGAAAAGCGGTACAGGGCGAATGAAATTCGCCGGGTATGGATACCGAAGCCTGATGGGCGGCAGCGGCCATTAGGGATTCCTGTTTTGGAGGACAGGATTGTGCAGAGAGGAGTGGCGAAGATACTGAGCGCCATTTATGAGCCAGACTTTCTGGACGTATCTTATGGATTCCGGGAGGGGAAAAGCGGGCACGATGCGCTTAAGACGCTTGAGTTGAGCATTATGAAAGGCGGGGTGAACTACCTGATAGATGTGGACATCAAAGGGTATTTTGATCACGTGGATCATAAGTGGCTCATGCGGATGATGAGAGAGCGGATTGTGGATCGCACGATCCTGCGGTTGATAGGGAAATGGCTGAAGGCTGGCGTTGTAGATTTCCGAATTAACCGAGTAAGAGCGGGTTCAATATTTTCGGAATAGATTGACAGAGTGTAAGGGATTATTGGAATAAGTGGGCCTCTCGGGAGAGAGGCCTTTTTGTTTAGGTAAGGGCGGTGTTTCCTTGGAAGAGGCACCGCCCTTCGATTAAGGTGAACTGGGATGTTCACCCCAAAGGAGAAGGGGATGATAATGGAAGTGAGTTGCGACGTCAAGGAGATAAAGGAGAAGGATGAGGGAAGAAGCTATGAGTGGCCAAAGCCGGATCGCTGTCCCCATTGTTCTGGGGTTCGTATCTGGGGCCATGGTTTTGTGTGGGCGTTTTTTGAATGTTTCCTGAAAGGTTTGTACTTGAAGCGCTACCGATGTCCGTGTTGTAGGTGTGTTATGCGGATGAAGCCGAGGGGATATTTTCAGGGGTTTTCTGTGCCGGTGGAGACGATTCGGGCAAGTGTGGCATCCCGGGTGAATGGAGAGGCGTGGTTGAAGGATTTGGGCCGCGGTCGTCAGAGGCACTGGATTCGGGCGTTGATGCGCCAGGTTACGGCGCACTTGGGTTTAGGATGGCGGAATCGGTTGTTGGAAGGTTTTGATGATCTGATTGGAAAGGGGATCGTTCCTGTGAGTCGCTCATTTAAAACGTAAAGATCATTGCCTGATAGACACCCTACCGAGGGGTGCCATTGCCAGGGTGTTGATTCTGTCATAGAGCCTCCGAAAACATGAAAGGGAGGTTATTTTGATGACAGAAGAACAGAAAAAGGCGGTGGCAGTGTTCCGGTTCGGGGTCATTTCGGATTTCGTGAACGGGATTCACCTGGATTATGGGGAGAGTGAACGGCTCCTTGCGCAGAAGTGTGCCCGGAAATGGGAGATACCCTGTTCCGGGAGAACGCGGATCGGGCGGAGCACAATGCAGCGCTGGGTGACGTTGTATCAGGCAAGCGGCGACAGACTGGAATCTCTGTATCCGTCAGACCGGTCGGATGCGGGCAAGTGCCGGTCCCTCGATGAGGAGACGGAGCTTTCTCTGCGCCGGGTGCGAAAGGAGATGCCCAAAGCGACGGCCAGGGGTCTTGTGGAAGAGATGAAAAATCGGCGCCTGATACCCGGGGATTTGCCGTTATCGTGTGTGTACCGGGTATTGCATCGTCATGGTCTGATGACGAGGGATGCTTCCCCGCCGGAGGATCGGCGCAAGTTCGAGGCGGAGATGCCAAACGATATTTGGCAGAGCGATGTTCTCCATGGACCGACAGTGGAGGTGGACGGCAGAAAGAGAAAGACCTATCTGATCGCCTTTATCGACGACCATTCCCGTTTGATTCCCTACGGGGCATTCTACCTGTCCGAATCCATCGGAGCCTTTCTGGCCGCCCTGGAGCAGGCCTTTCTGACAAGGGGGCTGCCGCGTAAGCTCTATGTGGATAACGGTGCGGCCTTCCGTTCGAAGCATCTGGAGCATATCCTGGCCTCCCTGGGGATCGCCCTGGTCCATTCCCGGCCGTACAAGCCCCAGGGGCGCGGGAAGATCGAACGGTTCTTCCGGACCGTTCGCGCGGAGGTTGTTGACCGCTTCGTCGGCAGCAAACTGGAAGATCTCAATGGGGTCTTTTCTTACTGGCTCAATACACAGTATCACACCCGGAATCACGGCACCACGGGTGAACCGCCCTTTGCGAGATTTACGTCCAACATGGCCTGCATGAGGTCAACTCCGGAGAATCTGAAGGATCACTTCCGGAAAATGGAGAAGCGACGCATCGCCAATGACCGGACCCTGACCCTTAACGGGCGGCTTTATGAAGGTCCCATCGCCCTGATCGGCAAACGGGTGGATGTCCTTTATCACGTCCATGAACCGGAACGGATCGAGATCGTTTTCCAGGGCATGACCTACGGATTCCATCAGCCGGTTAATCCCCACGTCAACTGCCGGGTGCGGAGAACGAAAAACGATCAGGCGGAGCTGAGCCCGGTGGAACAAAACGCCGTCATGGGGATTGATGCAAGGTACCAGGGGGGACGTCTCTTCAGCAAGGAGGCTCAGTCATGAGAGATCATTACCGGGCCTTCTTCGGCCTTCAGCAAGAACCGTTCGGAACGACCGTTCCGCTGAAACACATCTTGGAGACCCCTGATGTCATCGGCGTAAAGGAACGTATCGACTATGTCGTCCGTCTGGGCGCGGTCGGTCTCGTCACAGGAGATATCGGCAGCGGCAAATCGACGGCCCTGAAATACGCCGCCGCCGGCTTCCACCCTTCGGAATATCGTCTCATCCATCTGACGGCTTCTTCCGGCTCCATCCTGGAGATCTACCGTCAACTGCTTTGCGAACTGGGAATGGATACCGCTGGTACATCCAGAACCATCATGACCCAAAAGATCAAAAAGGACATCCTGGAGTTGATGCAGGGGAAGAAAATGAAAACCGTCCTGATCATCGATGAGGCGTCTCTTCTGCGGCTGGAGGTCCTGGCGGAGATCCACACCCTCTGTTCACTCCATCAGGATGCCTTCCTGCCCGTCATCCTCGCGGGCCAATCCAGCCTCGTCGACAAACTGATGTACCGGTCATCCCAGCCGCTGGCGTCACGAATCGTTGCCAGAAGCCATCTGGAGGGGGTCCATCGTGAGGGCATGGAGGCCTACATAACACATCACCTGGCCATTGCCGGCATCAGAACCAATCCCTTCGATGAAACGGCCGTCACCGCCATTCACCAGGGTTCCGGGGGTCTCTTCCGAAAAGCAAACCATCTGGCCAGAGGTGCGCTCATCGCCGCCGCTCAGGATCAATCCGTAACCGTATCCGCCGAACACGTCCGCATCGCTTCGACGGAAACGTTCTAATCGCCACGTAAAAAAAAGGGGCCGGTGTCACCCATCGGTCCCCTTGATATCCCCCGCCCATTAATCCCGAAAATCTTGCAACCCACCTCATATAATCAAGAAAAAGATGCCCATTTAATGTGAAAATCTACACCCGGCCTCTCCTTTGCCCGTTGCAATATAGGCATCGATATCTGTTATATTTAATGCTTCAAGATTACCGCCTGACATATAACCGTTATCTAAACTCATCATATCGGGAAGCTTGCCCGTCGTATCCTTGAGCTCCTGCAAGGCAGGTTTTACTTCCTGCTTGTCATTCGCATTCTGCGTGATATGCTGCCCCGAGATGATTTGATGATCCTTGTCAACAGTTATTTGCCCGTTGTAGGCATACTGGAAGTCCCCTTTCTTCCCCATGATCCGGGCCTCTTTGTCGGCAAAGCTTATCTGTTTCTTATCCTCGATCGCTTTGCCCGGATTCAACGCCTGTTCTCTTTGCTCCAAGGCTTCTTTGGCCGCTTTGATCTTTGTCAATCGCTTTTCTTTGATTTTTAATTCTTCCGGTATCTCATAACCCGTCTTGTCTTTATGTTCAGCGTCCTCTTCCCTGTCACATTGTTCTGCCTTTTTCACCAGGGCTTCAATCTCTTCGGTTAATTCCTTCTCTCTTTCCTTGAGACGACCATAGCTCATTGCCTTGTGCTTGGATGTATTGGCTTTGAATTTTGAACCGTCAAGACTGACATGACCAAAAGATGTCATGCCCGCTTCCATCGCCAAAAGAACGCTCTGCTTGAAACATGCCTTGAAGTATTCGTAATTCTCTTTCCTGAAATCACTCAATACCCGGAAGTCGGGACAATGTAAGTGCGAAATGAACATAAACCCAAGATCCTCATGGCACCGTTTCTTTATCTGGCGAGAACTAAAAATCCCATGACTGTATGCATAGATCAAAATACTTATGTTCAATCGGGGATGATAGGCATTCTGACCAAGAACGCTGTACTTTTTCTCGATGCTTGCCGTATCAATCTGCTTGAATATATCTTCATATATGTAGCATTCATGATCTGCCGGAAGAAGGTCAAATATGTTCGATGGGAACAGCAAACTTTGATTGAATTCTACCGGATCCTTTTTGAAGGGAATTGACATGGATAGATAACCCCTTTGCGATTATTGTGATGGCTATTTCTACTATTATATCAAGTATTTGTCAATTCCTTTTAATGCTTTTGATATCGAATTTATTCGTTTTTCTTAAGCCTATTGATCATAA
>JADGQN010000358.1 GCA_017881765.1 Syntrophobacterales bacterium
GCTGCGTCACAAATCCCGGGGTGCTGTTCGCGTAAACGTTGTTGAATATGAGCCGCTGGCCGTCCGACCTTTCTCCCATCGTGCGCCGGATGATGCCCATCTGGCGGTCTGCCTCTGTGGTGGAAGCGCCGTTAGCGATCAGGCGGGAACGGTATTGGCCAAGCAATATGCGGGGACTATCGACCGGCGGAGCGCTCGGCAGCCATTCCAGGAACTGCTGCCAGACCGCTTCATCGGAGGGCTTCGCCTGGACCTGGCCGGCAGGTGCTTGCTGGGCATGTAAGACGCCTTCTGCTGCGATTGCGAGTGCCAAGGTTAACGCGAACATTAGGACTATTCGTTTCATAAGAACCTCCTTTCAAAATGATTTCACAACAATTCTGGCATATGGTAGAATAGTTCACGGTTGGAACGGTGAAACTTTTTACGTAGTGCAGTAACCGGCGGGATGACTAACCTGTCTTTGAAGACGTAGGGAACCAACAATGGAGGAACGAGCAAAGCCGGCGATCAGCATAGACCTTGCCCAGTTCAAACTCCATATACGCTTTACCTCCAGAACGGAAGTAACCCTCCTTTTCGACTCTCCTTCCCGCAGGTTCTATCTCTCGGTCATGGCCCTCGTGCTCAATGAGATGAAGAGACTGGGGAAGATCACCTCCGTCGCGCTGGAGGCCCATGCTGACCAGCTTGATCTCCTCAATGGCACCGTCGGAGGCTCCCTGGGATCATCCGAGAACCTTATCCCCAGGATCTACCGAAAATGGAAGGACGCGTTGCCCGACCTGGAGAATGCCCCTCTCTTCAAGGTCGTCGGTCGAAAAAAAGAGGATGATGGAACCGGGAGAACCTACCGGTTCTCAGAAGCAGAGAAGGACGCCTGGGCCAACCTCTTCGAGTACAAAGGGAGCGATGAGCATGTCCGGCTCAGGTTCTCAATAGACAAACTGGGAGCAAGTCTGGATGACGCAACCATCCTTTACGAAGATGCCCGCGACCATCACGCCTGGCAGCGGTTTATCGCAAGTCTCAAGGAAAAGCCGGAAGGGAGGGCTCAAGCAGTGCCTGCCCCAGCACCCCAGGAACCTTCTCCTGCCACGCCAACTGCGGCCCAAGAGAACGTGGTCAAGCCCCGCCGTTACCGGAACGTAGTCTTTATCATGTCGCTGGCGGTTGCCGTGGGAATCATTGCCTTCATGCTGCGGCATGCCTTTGCGCCGGCCCGTGCAGGCAACCTCGCCTCTATTGAGAAGATGGCCTTTCCCCTGCCCGACGTCCCTTCCATTGTTGTGCTGCCCTTTGTGAATATGAGTGAGGACCCAAAGCAAGAATTCTTCTGTGACGGGATCACCCAATCGATTATCACCGCGCTTTTAAAGGTGCCGGGGCTGTTTGTGATCTCCCCGCCGACGACCTTCTCATACAAGGGAAAACAGGTAAAGGTCAAACAGGTCAGTGAGGAACTTGGCGTTCGGTATGTGCTGGAGGGCAGTGTCCAGAGGTCGGCTGATCGCATCCGGATTAATGCCCACCTGATCGATGCCCTCACGGGGCGTCCGATCTGGGCCGAGCGTTACGATGGGGATCTGAAAGACCTATTCGCCCTGCAAGACGAGATCACCATGAAGATCTTGACGGCCACCCAAGTAAAGTTGACGGAAGGGGAACAAGCCGTAACGGTCGCGACATATTACAAAGGGAAGCAAGGTCTTGATTGTTATTTGAAGTATTACGAAGGGACAGGGTACCTTCGGCGCGGCACTATCCAAGACGACAACGTGGCTCGACGGATCGGAGACGAGGTTATTGCGATGTGTCCACAGAATCCAATGGGTTATTTCCTCCTCGGTTTGGTCCATCTGCAGGAATATCGGCTTAGCAACACGAAGTCCCCTCGGGAGACTCTTGAGAAGGGTATAGAACTGGCCCAAAAAATGCTTGCTCTGGATGATTCTATAGCCGCGGGCCATGCCTTGTTGTCTTATTTCTATTCCATGAAAGGGGAGCATGAGAAGGCGATTGCTGAAGGAGAACGGGCTGTGAGCCTTAATCCCGGGGCGGCGCTAGCCAACGGTGCTTACGCCAATAGTTTGTACCACGCAGGCCGGCCGGGAGAAGCCATCCCATTCTTCCAAAAGGCAGCACGACTTTGCCCCGTCACTGGGTCCACTCTCCATGTACCAATCGGCAACGCGCTCATGCATACAGAGCGGTTTGAGGAGGCGGTTTCGGAATATAAGAAGGCAATTCGGCTATCACCTGATAATATTTTGGCCCATGTTGGCCTGGCGGGTACGTACAGTATGATGAGCCAAGAAAAGGAGGCGCACGCTGAAGCTACGGAAGTTCTCAGGATAAATCCAAAGTTCTCAGTAGATTATTTTGCAAAGACACTTTCATATAAAGATCAATCGAAAAAGGACAAAACCATTAGCGCCTTGCGCAAGGCAGGGCTCAAGTGAGAATAGGCTAGTGTAGTGTCTCATAAACAACTGGATTTATTTTTTCCTCTCTTACGAGAACGCGGTAAGGTACAGCCCGAGCTAGTCAAGGGACGTTCGTGACTACGGTGACAAACTTATCTTCTTATGCCAGTGGGGCGGTCATAGGTCATCGGTGGGGTAGCCGTGCGGGATCGATTCCCCTTCTCCATCGCGGCCTCGCCTTAAAACCCGCGAGGGAGCTCGGCATATCTTAAGCACAGACCCAGCGCATCTGGGCGTCTCGTCTTCTGCAATCGCGAGAATGCTTTCGCGCAGGCGGAGAAAGTCACTGTAGTCACGAACGTCCCTGCACGTGACGTATCTACGAGGAGATGTATCTACAACGTGGTATGATGGAAAAGAGAGAAAGGAGTGCTCACAGTGGAGAAGGAGGAGCTTGCAAGCAGAAGCCCCAGTGTCGCGGCACGGTAGACGCCACGACCCCGAACACTTTCCATCTGTAATCTGCAACTTTCCGGGAATTGTCCGGATTGCGCCTTTCAGGAAGCACTAAATGAGAAGGCGGGATCTATTGAAGTCACTACTGTGCACACACTGGTTTCCGCGAAAAGCGAAGATTACCTGTTCAAATCCGGTTGCGGATGGGTGGGTTCGAATCAAAGGAAGGGAGGATTCGTTGCCTGAGATTGCTTTTGTTTGAAGGGTACAACAATCAGAGTGAAGTATATTGAAATTCTCATAAATCATGTTTATTCTAAGTTCAGAGGTAATCTTAAGTAGTAATGACGCGTCGTTATGGAAGGCTTATGAAACTATTAGCCATTGGATTAATCCTTTCAGTGCTTATGACCTTTAAGGCCGGTATCACTTGTGCAAAGGGACCCGGCATGATGGGCGGTGGTTGGGTTGGTGGGTACGGCCCTGTTATGATGGGCGGTTTCAGCGCAGCGCAAATTCCCGAGAAGCTCCCGACGCCGAAAAACGACCAATGGGTCGAGAAGCTTGAAGAGGTCCTGACACTTGAGAGGGTCTCTCTTGCACAGTATGAATCCGATCAGGCCAAGTACAAGGTTCACATGCCGTGCATGATGGTGATTCCCCAGGAGCAAGATCATCTTGTGACGATTGAACGACTCTTTGCCGCCCACGCGCTTAACGTTGACCGAAAGCCGTGGTCGGTGATGGAAATGAAGACGCTGACAGAGGCCTACGAAATATGCACTAAACTGGAAAGCGATCTCATCCCCGTCATGAGTGGCTGGCGAGGAACGCCGAGGATCCCGATTCTACGAATGCTCTGAATACCATGCTGTTGCAGACCCAGCTCACGACGTGTGAGCGGTCAGGCAGTTAATTGCCCCTTCTGGCTGCCTGATTCGTTCCCCCCAACTAAGGAGGTGCACATGAAGTTCTTTTTCGGGATTGCTTTCTTGGTACTGGTTGGAGTAGTTATATTTGCCGTTCAGAATTCCACCGCGCCGGCCATCGATATAAAGTTTCTTGTGTGGCATATTCAGACGTCGCTCGTTTACACCATCCTAGGGACCCTCGTATCGGGAATGATAATCGTTTTCTTTCTGTGGATTCCTTCAGCTTTCAGGAGTTCCTCCCAGAAAAGAGGGTTGAGGAAGGAGATTGAAATCGTGGAGAAAACGAGGAAGCATGATCTTGAGGAGAGTCGACAAAGAAGCAACGAGAAAGAGGCCTGATCGGGCCCGCACTTGACTCACCTCTAAGATTGTCAGCCCACAAACTACAACAGCACATCTCAGGCTAAGGTGTGTCTCGGCAAAAACCAGGGACATGACCAAGGGCGCTGAGATCAGCGCCGCCACAACCTATCAGAATTGTCCGAAATTATTGAACACCCTGCAAAGGCGTACGGCATAACTGAACTCGGTCGCCTGTTTTCCCATAAAGGACTTTACCGAAAGGGGATGGGGGCCAGGTCTTGCTCTTTGCAAGCACGCCGAACCCAGCCGCGCACTCGCCGTCTCCCGCATAAAATCTATTGTGTTGCACCTCCTTTTAGATTTCGAGCAGAAACTTCTTGGCTGCGCCACTGAATACCACTCGTAATAGAAGATACATGCAAGAATTGCCAGAATCACGAGTTCAGGAAGTACCGAATGATATTCTTTTTTGGACATCATCGGATTTTTGTCATACAGCCACAGAGTATCGGAGGGCAATGGTTGCTAATCCAGACGCACTAGAATGAAAACAAAAAAACGCTCCGGTAAGCGTTTCGCGTTCTTGCCTAGAAAAGCCCCTATTTCAAGTTCAATTCAGGAGTATGGAGGTGTTTGAGAACAGGCGCAGGCACGGATTTTACCGCTTAAATATGGGATTTTTTGACTGCCGCTATCGGGGCAAAATTAAGGAAAAATTTTCAAAAGTCATTCTAGGGATTGTCGGGCCACTTGCAGAAGCAGAGGGCTGATTTAGAGACGCCCAGACTTCTAGGTTAA
>JADGQN010000359.1 GCA_017881765.1 Syntrophobacterales bacterium
GGTAGGATGTCGTACCGCGACGGGGACAACCGCCTACAAGACAAAAATCCTAAACGCCTAACACAGATAAAAAAGACTTGACTTGGATAAATAAGGAAGAACCTAGGTACCGCCCGGAACCCATCCACAGCTCACATTTCAGTTCTGCCAGGTCTGTAAGGCTACCTTACGAGAAGATTAGGCAAGCGTGGTTCAACCTGATACAATGGCGTCATAAATGCAACAATGTGAGTTAATGTGATATAATAGTTGCATTAATGTAATACAGGATCTTTCGCTGCCCTTTGTCTTGGGATATAGCTTCGTTGCCTACGCCCTGCCTCACTCCGACGTACTCGAAGTACGCCTTCATTCGTCACGGCTTGAGCGCCTCGCTCTATTCTTGAATGCGAATTGGTATCCTCACGGTCATCGCTCTTATAGCGATTCGCCTTCAAGATGCATACCGAGGCGCGCCGAGGCCTGGGCTACGCAGGCGTACCTGGAGGTACGTCGAGTAAGAACAGGCTGAAGGGCAACGAAGGTAGGCGCTTGAAGGCGAATCGCTATCAGATGCTGTAGGTTTCTTGGCCCAGTGTCTTTACCCAGTTCGCCTTGAGGATCTCTTCTGCTTCCTTGGTTCTATCCACGCCCAGTATCACGACTGCCTGGCCGCTGACCCTGCCCAGATGGGGATAGAGATAGTGGACGTTGATGCCCGCGCTTGTCAAGGGCTTGAGTACCGCGTTGAGCCCGCCCGGGTGGTCGGGCGTCTCGACGGCGAGCACGTCCGTCTCCTTCGTTGAAAAACCGTTGGCCTTCAGGATATTGAGCGCCTTTACGGGATCATCCAAAACAAAGCGGACGGTGCTTAAGTCCGACGTGTCCGCAACGGATACCGCGCGGATGTTGACCCCTTCCCTGCCGAGTATTTCGCTCACATGAGAGAGCGCGCCGGGCACGTTGTCGAGGATGACCGAAATCTGCTTAATCACCATCTGGCACTCACTCCTTTACGTAGTCGAAGCCCAGCTGAAGGGCTTCCCTGTTGACTTTCGTCAGCTTCGCTTTTCCTTCGCCGAGTATCTCCGCCATGTGCTTCATCAGGAAATCGAACGAGACGATGTTGCTCGCCTTGATGAAGGCGCCCATCATGATCATGTTCGCCACTTTTATCGTGCCCAGCTTTTCAGCCAGCTCGCTCGTGGGGACGACCACAACCTCGATGTCGCCGCGCGCACAAGATGTGTCCACGATCGATGAGTTTACGCATATGAGTCCGCCTGACTGAAGGATACTCTGAAACCGGAAAAAGGAAGGCTGATTCATCACAACGACAAACTCCGGGTCCGAAGCGACAGGAGATGCGATCTCCTCGTCCGACACCACGACCGTGCAGTTTGCCGTGCCTCCTCTCACCTCAACGCCATATGAGGGCAGGTAGGTCACGTACTTGCCTTCCAGCATGGCCGTGTTGGCAACGGTATAGCCCATGGATAGAACGCCCTGTCCGCCAAACCCGGAGAATATCGTCCGTATCAACATTTTTTCGTCTCTTTGATCAGTCCAAGGGGAAAGACTTTTGTCATCACATCATCAACCCATCTGCAAGAGTCCAGGGGGCTCATCTTCCAGTTCGTCGGGCAAGGCGAAAGGATCTCCACCAATGAAAAGCCCGTCTTCTGTTGCTGATGTCGAAAGGCCTTTGCTATCGCCTTCTTCGTCTTTATGATGGCCGCGGGCTTATTCACGGCCACACGCTCCAGGTAGGACGTGCCGTCGAGCGTCGCGTAGACTTCGCAAATTTTTACCGGGTGGCCCTGGAGAACAGAGTCCCTGCCGGCCGGCGACGTTGTAGTTACCTGTTCGAGCATCGTGGTCGGGGCCATCTGTCCGCCCGTCATCCCGTAAACGCCGTTGTTCACGAAAATTACGGAGATGAGCTCTCCGCGATTTGCGGCGTGAAAACCCTCGGCGGTGCCGATAGCAGCGAGATCACCGTCGCCCTGGTACGAGAAGACAAGGTTCTCCGGCCTCACGCGCTTGATGCCGGTTGCGACTGCCGCGCCGCGTCCATGGGCCGATTCTATCGTATCGATATCGAAATAGTTATAGAGGAGCATGCCGCAGCCTGCCGGTGCAACACAGATCGTCTTGTCCCGGAGCTCCATCTCATCGACGACCTCTGCGATAAGGCGGGTTATGACGCCATGTCCGCAGCCGGGACAATAGTGGAAGTGGGCCTCCTTCATACACTTAGGTCGGCAATAGACGGTCTTCATCGCTTCTTACTCCGCTGTGACTGGTAGCAATGGCGCGCGATGATCCGGGAAAGCTCGACCGGTGTGGGAATCACGCCTCCGGGCCTGCCATAAAAATGGATGTGCCCTTTGCCCTCCAGGGCAAGCTTGACGTCTTCGATCATCTGGCCGGTGCTCATTTCAAACACAAAAAAGTCGCCGAGCTGCTTGGCCGTCTCCTGGATGATCTTCATGGGAAAAGGCCAGAGCGTGATCGGGCGGATGAGCCCGACTTTCAAGCCCTCCTGCCTCAAGCGTTTGATTGCCCCTTTTGCGATCCGCGCGGCAATACCATACGCGAGCACAGCCATGTCGGCATCATCAAGAAGAAACGTCTCGTACCGCACTTCATTGTGCTCCATGAGCTGGTACTTCCTGAAGAGCTTCCAGTTATGCTCCTCCTCTTCCTTCGTGTCAAAAAGGAGAGACCGGATCATTCTGGAGGGGCGCCCGCTGGCGCCTGACAGCACATACTCTTTCGGATACTCTTTCCTCGGGGCTGCAGTCGTGAACGTCACCGGCTCCATCATCTGCCCAAGCATGCCATCGCCAAGTATGACCACGGGGTTTCTGTAGGTATCGGCGAGATCGAATGCAACATAGACCAGGTCGGCAGCCTCCTGCACCGATGCGGGGGCGAGCACGATGGTTCTATAGTCGCCGTGGCCGCCGCCGCGCGTGGCCTGCAGGTAGTCTGACTGGGCGGGAGAGATATTGCCCATGCCAGGTCCACCACGCATCATGTTTACGATAACGGCGGGCAGCTCATCCGCAGCCAGATAGGAGATGCCTTCCTGCTTCAGACTGATACCGGGTCCGCTGGAGGAGGTCATTGCGCGCGCGCCGGCAGCGGATGCACCCAACACCATATTGATCGCGGCGATCTCACTTTCAGACTGAATAAAAACACCGCCGGGAACCTCGACAATGCGCTTCGCCATATGCTCGGTCAGCTCGTTCTGCGGTGTGATCGGATAACCGAAGTAGGCGGTACAGCCTGCCAGAACCGCGGCTTCTCCTACGGCGCTATTACCGCTCATCAGTTTTTTCAATTTGATACACCTCTATAGCCACTTCCGGGCACATCACGGCGCACACCGCACAGCCCGTGCATTCTTTTTTGTCCTCAAAATCCGCGACGAAATATCCCTTGAGATTGAGCCGGTTCGTGAGGCTAATGGCGTGACCGGGGCAGTATTCCATGCACAGGGAACAACCCTTGCAGCGCTCCGGATCGATGCGGATAAAACCCTTCATAGGGATGCGTCCTTAACGGATATTGCGAGAACAAACACTAGACCAAGCTAACACAGAGTAGCGCAGAGCAGCGCGCCTTGTCAAGCCGGTTTTGGAATCAGTTTCGGTGCCACTTTGCCGGGATACCGCATGATCAAGGCCGGCAGCAGCGCGACTGCAGGCATAAACGCTATCAATCTAATGACCCAAAGAATACCCCACACATCTGCCATCACTCCGAGTAGCCCCGCCCCCACGCCACCAACCCCGATAACGAAGCCGAGCATCAAGCCTGATGCCATGCCCAGACGATCACGCAGGATCGTCTGACCCATCACAACGGTGACCGAGAAACTGGAGATCAATACAGCACCGGTGATAAAAAGCAGTAGAAAAACCCACATTCCTGCCGTATAGAGAAAGGACAAAAGCAGGGGTACCGAACAGGCCAGTGAGAAGCAGAAGTAACGCTTGTGGCCGATCCTGTCCGCGATGATGGCGCCAAGCATAGTCCCCAGTGCTCCTCCAAGCAGAAAGACAAATACCAGTTTGCCTGCCGTGAGCGCATCTCCTTTCAATACACTGATGTAGTAGAAGGGCACGAATGTGATCAAACCCATGTGAGCGGTTGACCGCAGGGTTACCGCGGCGATGAGAAGCGACATGGATGTCCAGGCGCCTCTCCTCTGCGTATCTGAAGCGCTCGCGTCGCGGCCCTGTTCAGCGCCCTTTCCGTTCCGCACGCTAAGTGCCAGATGCTTCAGCGACACAAGCAGAACCCCTACCATGGGAAGGCCAACAATCAGGAAGAGCATCGTGCCGCGCAATCCCGCGATCTGGACGGCAAACGTCATGAAGAGCGGGCCAAAAGCCATTCCCAGGTTTCCGCCCACCTGAAAAAAGCCCATGCCCGTTGCCTTGCCGAGACCACTCAGATAGTGCATCATCTTAAACGCTTCGGGGTGGTAAAAAGCCACGCCAACCCCGCTGACCACAACAAACAACAGCAGAACGAGGTAGGAGGGCGCGAAACCTATCAACGAAAACCCCACATAAATCGCCGCGATGGAAGCAGAGAGCAGCCACTTAAACTCCATTCTATCCGATAAGTAACCAAAGCATGGCTGGATTATGGAGGAAGTCAGGTTGGCTGTCATTATCACAGCGCCCACCTGCGTATAGTTCAGGGCAAGAGCGCTCTTGAGAAAAGGCAAAAGCGCGGGCAGGGCAGTCCCCGTGAGGTCTACCAGCACATGGCTCACACTGAGAATAATAATGGCCTTGGCGTTCAGACGTTGCACTTTCACTCAATTAGTTCGCCCGGAAGCCACTTGGCCTGCGGGAATATTCTGTACGAACTGCTCAGGAGCCTGGTC
>JADGQN010000069.1 GCA_017881765.1 Syntrophobacterales bacterium
AACGACTTTGCCGGATGCCGCGCCAGGCCCGGCATTGAGCCCCTTGGCCGCCAGCCTTTGTTCCTTGAGCGCCTTCTCCTTCTCCTTCGGGTCGAAGATGGGGCGCAGGATCTGGTTGAGCCCCTCGGGATCGATGCGCATCAGCGCCTCTTCCTTGCTGATGAGCCCTTCTTTGGCCATGTCAACGGCGACCTTAAACGCGGCAAATGCGGTTCGTTTGCCGCTCCTCGTCTGGAGCATCCAGAGCTTGCCTTTCTGGATTGTGAACTCTATGTCCTGCATATCCCTGTAGTTCTTCTCGAGGATGCCGCGTATTCTTATGAGGTCAGCGTAGGACGCCGGCATCTCTTCCTCGAGACTTGGCACCGTGGCGTCTGCCTTCTGTTTCTTATTGATGGGTAGCGGTGTTCTGATCCCCGCCACCACGTCCTCTCCCTGGGCGTTGAGGAGGTATTCGCCGTAGAAGACGTTGTCGCCGGTGGACGGGTTTCTGGTGAAGGCCACACCGGTGGCCGAATCCATGCCGATGTTCCCGAAGACCATGGCCTGCACGTTGACGGCGGTGCCCCAGGAAGCGGGGATGTTGTTCAACTGCCGGTACGCGATGGCGCGCGCGTTGTTCCATGACTTGAAAACAGCGCCGATTGCGCCCCAGAGCTGCGTCATCGGGTCTTCCGGAAAGGTGACCCCGAGCTTTGTCTTTATGGCCGCCTTGAAGCTCGCCACAAGGGCTTTCAGATCGTCAACCGAGAATTCCGTGTCCAGTTTGATCTTTTTCTCGTTCTTCTTTGCATCGATTATTTCCTCAAACGGATCTTGTTCTTCCTTTGTCTCCGGCTTCAGCCCCAGGACCACGTCCCCGTACATGGCCACGAACCGGCGGTAGCAATCGTACGCGAACCATTCGTTTCCGGTCAGGTCGGCGAGACCTTTGACCGTCTCTTCGTTGAGGCCGAGGTTCAAGACGGTGTCCATCATGCCCGGCATGCTGGCACGAGCCCCTGACCTGATCGAAAGAAGAAGCGGATTCTTCGGGTCACCGAATTTCATGCCCATGATCTCTTCAATCTTCTTCAGATTCGCAGCAACTTCCGCTTCCAGCCCTTCGGGAAAGGTCTGCCCCCTTTCGTAAAAGACCGTGCATACCTCTGTCGTTAAAGTAAAGCCGGGTGGAACCGGGATACCAAGATTGACCATATCTGCAAGGCCTGCCCCCTTGCCACCCACGAGGTTGCGCAACTTCTCACCGCCTTCAGCAGCGCCTCCACCAAAGAAGTAGACGTACTTGGCCATGTTCTCCTCCTCTTTTTTATTCTCTTAAACGGATGCCCTGGAAATTTCCTCTACTCGGATCTTGGAAAAATCACCATAAGTCAGGAACAGGTCCTTGATCTTGGTGAGCAGCGCGAGGCGGTTGGCTCTGACGCGCTCATCCTCGACCATAACGAATACCTTGTCGAAATACCTGTCTATCGTCTCCTTGTACCCGACCAGTATTGCAAGCGCCGCCTCATACTCCCGCGCGTTCATCGCTGAGAGAAAAGGTGTCTTTGTTGTGGAGTAAAGTTGAAAGAGGTCCTGTTCCTCTCCTTCCGCGAGCAGTCCTGTGTCGATCTCAGTAGTGTCCGCGAGACTCTTGGTAATATTATATACCCGCTTGAAGCCGATCATGAGCCTGACGAAATCCTCAATCGATTTTTGGGTCTCAAGGGCCCTCAGCCTCATGAAGCCGTCGTAAATGTCGGAAGATGCTGCCGGCAGCACGCTGTTGACGAACTCCTGGTTATGACCCTCTTCGATCATAGAAAACTTGAAGCGCGTCGAGATAAAGTCGGTCAGCGTCTGCTGGACCGTCTCCAGCGCGAGCTTCCCGTTAGCACGCAGCGCGTTGTATGCGACGCTTATCAGTTCCTGCAAGGGTATATGCAGACCTCTGTTGACGACAATCTTTATGATGCCCAAAGCCTGTCTTCTCAGGGCGAAAGGGTCAAGGTTGCCGGTTGGTGTGATGCCGACGGAGAAGAAGGCGGTCAGGCTATCCATCTTGTCAGAGAGCGCCATGACCGTGCCGAGGTCTGATCCGGGCAAAGCGCCACTTGTGCCGACGGGGTAGTAGTGTTCCTCTATCGACAGGGCGATCTCTTTCTCTTCTCCCTGGGTGAGGGCGTACATCCTTCCCATGACACCCTGCAGCTCTGGAAATTCACCGACCATGTGGGTGAGGAGGTCTGCCTTCAACAAGATGGAAGCCCTTATCAAAGCTTGCGAATCGACCCCCATGCTCCTGCCGATAAAAAGAGCGATCTGTTTGATCCGTTCGGACTTCTCCTTCAGGTTCCCCAGCCGTTCGTGAAAGACCACGGCGGAGAGCCTGTCGTGGAGCGTCTCCAGTTTAACTTTTCTGTCTTCTTCGAAGAAGAAGCGGGCGTCCGCAAGACGCGCCCGAAGTACCTTCTCGTTCCCGCGGATCACCTGTTCCGGGTCTCCGGGAATGGTATTGGCGAAGAAAATGAAGGCAGCCAGCAGCGCACCGTCAGGACCCTCAAGAGGTATGTATCGTTGATGTCCCTTCATCACGTTGACGAGTACGGCCCGGGGAAGGTCCAGGTACTCCGCCTCAAACCGGCCCATCAGCGCATAAGGATATTCCGTGATATAGAGGATTTCCTGGATGAGCGCTTCGTCCGTCACGGCCTTGCCCTTGGCGCGGCCCTCTATCTCGCGGATACCTTCCGTCATGGTGGCGAGTCTCTCTTCCTCGTTGACCACCACGTAGGCAGCCTTAAGCTCTTCCACGTATTGCGACGGATGGGTTATGGAAACAGGACCCTTCGCGAGGAAGCGGTGTCCGCGGGACGTATTGCCGCTTCGGATGCCGGCCACGGTGAGTGGAATTACAGACTCACCGAGCAGACATACAAGCCACTGGATGGGACGCGCAAACTCGAACTCTCCAAGGCCCCAGCGCATCTTTTTAGGAAAGGGGATGCGTGGCACGAGGCCGGCAAGCAACTCAGGGAGGACCTCCAGGCTGTTCTTTCCCTTTTCCAGTTTCTCCACGCAGACCAGCTCATTCGTATCTTTCTTGGCTATCTTCAGTTCGGAGACATCAACCCCCTGAGACTTTGCGAACCCCGTGGCAGCGGGCTGGGGCTTTCCTTGTGCGTCAAAGGCACGGGCAGCGGGTGGGCCGTATTTGACCGTGACGACATCTTTCTGCGTCTCCGCCACGGCGTCGATCAGGAGCACAATTCTTCGCGGTGTTCCGTAGATGGTGATTGCTCCGTGCTCGATGTGGGCAGTAGCGAGACTCTCATCAATCAGCTTGAGCAAACCTTCCTTGGCGGGCTGGATGAATCGGGCAGGGAGCTCTTCCACACCGATCTCAAACAGAAAGGGCTTCACGATGATACCCGTCCTAACAGGGGATATCCGAGTTCTTCTCTTTTCTTCACATGGAGTTCAGCGCAGAGCTTTGCCAGGTTCCTGACACGGGCTATATAATTCGTGCGCTCAGCAACGCTCAATGCGCCGCGGGCGTCGAGCAGGTTGAACACGTGCGAACACTTCAGGCAGAAATCATAAGCAGGGAGTGCGAGCCCCCTGGTCCGGGCCACCTTCTGGCTCTCCGCCTCATACTGGTCGAAGAGTTTTCTCAGCATGTCGCTGTCAGCTTCTTCGAAGTTGTACGTGGAGAACTCCCGCTCGGTCTCCAGATGCACGTCTCCATACAGAATATGCTTATTCCACTTGATGTTGTACACGTTGTCCACGTCCTGCAGGTACATGGCGATCCGTTCCGTGCCGTAGGTGATCTCAACACTGATCGGGGAAAGATCAATGCCGCCCACCTGCTGGAAATAGGTGAACTGCGTGATCTCCATACCATCCAGCCAGACCTCCCAGCCAAGACCCCAGGCGCCAAGGGTTGGCGACTCCCAGTCATCCTCCACAAAACGGATGTCATGAAACGCGGGATCGATGCCGAAGCTCCTGAGACTCTCCAGATAGAGGTCCTGGATGTCGATGGGCGAAGGCTTCATGATAACCTGGAACTGATAGTAATGCTGCAGTCTGTTCGGATTTTCTCCGTAGCGCCCGTCCGTTGGGCGTCGTGACGGCTGCACATAGGCGACATTCCAGGGCTCGGGCCCCAGAACCCTCAAAAACGTGGCCGGGTGAAAGGTCCCCGCACCCACCTCCAGATCGTAGGGTTGCTGAATGACGCAGCCCTTCGCTGCCCAGAATTTTTGGAGTTCCATCACGAGGTCTTGGAAATACACGTGTTATCCAGTAATGCTCTTTAGGAGTCGGTACGACTTAAACTCGACGGCGAGATGATACGTCACGAAATCCTCAAGAACCTGTCTTCCCATCCGTTCGAACCCTGCGCTGCTTGCAACCAATGGGACTCGCGTCGCCCCCTCCCCCGGGAAACCCGTCGGAGCCTCCCCCTCTCGCTCGCCGTGCTCGCTAGATAGGTTTCCACAGACTTGCCCGTGGAAACCTATCCTGGCATCGTTTAACGTCAACATGCGCGGGATGAAGCCTTGCGGGTACTGACGGTGAGGAACGGCGCGGGAGCATCCGGGACAGAGGGTACCGCCTCGTTCTTTCGAGAAGTATAGTTTCTCCATGTCCGGTAACGCCTTCCCGCAGTGGACACATGACGCAAGGTTAAGCATGTATCCGAGATGACGGAGCATTTGTAGCTCATAATATAGTATATCGGTTACCGTGAATTCAACAAGTTTGAGGCTGTCGAGAATCTTTTTCAGCGCGTGGAAAAGAGGCTCGTTTCTCTGTTTTTCCTTGGTAAGCTTGTCGACGAATTCCGTAAAAAAGCTGGCCACGCAAACCTTCTTGAGGCTGACTTCGAGGCCGCTGTTTGACTCTCCGAGGTCTGCATTCTCTATGCGGACCAGGCTGCTCGTCGGTTTTTCAAAGTACTCGATCCGTACCTGAGTGAAGGGCTCCAGCGTGTTCATGAACCTCTTCTGACTCTTTTTCGCTCCCTTGGCAATACCCGAAACCTTACCGGAAGCGAGGGTGAAGAACCTGACGATCTTGTCCGATTCTCCGAAAAGCCTCGTTGATAGAATGATTGCCTCGTCCTTTACGAGAGCCATCAGCGCTCCATGATCTCTTTTTTCCCGGGATTGAAGATAAACAGCCCATCATCGAGGGATTTGTTGACTTTGATAGATGAGAAGGAAAGCGTATTCGTATTTCCTGTAATCTCCGTTATCTCGATTTTGCTGACCAGGTACTTTGTGTCTACCCACATGCGGGCCGACTGAAGCATGCCCTCCTTCTTGGGGGCGAGCAGAAACATGGTACCGTCTTTGTCCTGCGCGACTTCCTGGATGGTAAAATATACATCCAGTTTCGATATATCCTCGACAAGGTCGAGGAAGCTTCCCTGTACCTTTCCTTTATCCACCCGTTCCTTGATGACAAAGGGCTGTTCCTCGTCCGCCTGCCACATTGCTTTGCCGTCGTACAGGAAGACCTTCCGGCTCGGACCCGCATACTTCCAGAGAAACCCCTTGCCCCGTTTGTAATAGAACTCGCCTTTAGATTCTCTCTCACGTTTTAACGTGGATATTACGATCTTCTGGTTGAACCGCGCCTCCACCGTCTGTATCCCGGCATAGGTCTTCTTGAGCATGTCGACTGCGTCAGCACGGGCAACGGCTGGCACGATGGGAATGAGCAGCGTCACGCTGGCTATGCAGAGAGTTAGGAGCGCTTGGCGGCACGCAGTCCGAAAGGGTCCGAGGGTCCTAGGGTTCAAGGGTCCGAGCAGCAGAACCAAAACAGTCAACAACCCTTTGTATCTTGTTGTCGCCTTCCTAAACTCTTGGCCCCTTGAACCCTTGAACCCTTGAACCCTCTCTTTGGCCCCTTCGCCCCTTGGCCCCTCTCTCTTTATCATTTTCTTTTCAGCACCTCTCTCGGCTTGACGCCCGTGGCAGGGCCAACCACGCCCTCCTGCTCCATACGCTCCACGATGCGGGCTGCCCGGTTGTAACCGATCCGGAATCTTCTCTGGATCATGCTGATGGAGGCCTCGCCCCGCTCAGACACAAAGTTAACCGCCTCCTGATATTTCTCATCGTCGATCTCATCTTCAGCGTTTGACTCTTCCTTCTCCTCCAGGATTTCGTTATGGTAGGCCGGCGCCCCCTGTGTTTTCAGGAATTCTACTATCCTCTTTATATCGCCTTCCGACACGTAGGGGGCATGAATCCGCTGCAGCCGACCAAGCCCGGGGCTCAAAAACAGCATATCCCCGTAACCAAGCAGGCTCTCCGCGCCATTGGAATCGAGGATCGTGCGGGAGTCCACTTTGGACGACACTTGAAAGGAGATACGCGCAGGGAAGTTGGCCTTGATGATACCGGTGAGCACATCAACGGACGGCCGCTGGGTCGCGAGGATCAGATGTATACCGGAAGCCCGCGCCATCTGTGCCAGGCGGGCTATGTATTCTTCCACTTCTCTGGAGGAGACCATCATCAGGTCAGCAAGCTCGTCAATGACAACGACTATGTAAGGGATGCCGCTCCCCTCCTGCCGTGCCACTTTCTGGTTATATTTCTCGATATTGCGCACACCCTGTTCCGCCATCAAAGCGTATCGTCTCTCCATCTCATCAGTAAGCCAGCGCAGCGCGGTTTTCGCATTCTTGGCGCTGGTGACAACGGGCAGGAGAAGGTGCGGGATGCCGTCGTAAAACGAGAGCTCCAGCATCTTGAGGTCTATCATGAGGAATCTCACGGCCATGGGGGTCGCCCGGAACAGTATGCTGCAGATCATCGAATTGAGCGAGACGCTCTTACCTGAGCCTGTGGAGCCGGCAACAAGCAGATGAGGCATCTTGGTCAGTTCCGCTACAGAGGGCTCGCCTGCTATTGTCTTGCCGAGGGCCAGAGCAAGGAACATCCTGGATGAGGAAAATAGGTCAGACTCTATGATCTCCCGCAGATAGACCGTCTGGCGCACCTTATTCGGGATCTCAATGCCCACGACGGATTTTCCCGGAATCGGCGCCACGATCCTGATCGAGACGGCGGAGAGGGCCATGGCGAGGTCGTCCGACAGGTTCGATATCCTGCTCACCTTGATGCCGGGAGCAGGCTCGAATTCGTACATAGTGACCACGGGGCCGGGTCTCACTTCCGTCACTTTGCCGTCAATCCCATAGTCCTTCAATTTTTTTTCAAGGATGCGCGCGTTCGCCTGGATGCTCTCCTTGTCCACTTTCACTTCCCGTCTTTCAACCTCGTCAAGGAGTGAGACGGAAGGCAACTTATAGGGGCCGATATCCTTCACGAACTCGAAGGTCTCCTGGACCACCTTTCGCTCTTCTTTCGGGGGCGGCGAAGGTTTTGGCTCTTCTACAACCTTTATCTCTTTGGTGCGCTCGACGGATTTTCTGCGTGCGACCCGTTGCTCGATCACGGAGAGCATAGGGATCTGTACGATAAGGAAGAGGGAGATTACGAAGATGATGAGGGAGACGAGGACACTGCCAAACCGGCTGAAGACGTTCAGAAGCGTCCTTTCCAAAAGTAGTCCGAGCAGTCCGGAGAAGGGTAGTGAAACCGTCCTGATTTGAAATGTTCCGAAAAGTACCTGCAGCAACATCGAGCATGAGATGAAGAGGAGAACGAGCCCCGAGGCCAGAAGCAGCGGGTGCGGAAGACTCCTCTTTCTTATGTGGACACCTGCAAAGAAAAAAATGCAGGCCGCGAGCATATAACTCATCAGGCCGAAGAGTTGCATCAGGGCGTCCGACGTATAGGAGCCTACCTTGCCGCACAGATTCTTCACGGTGCCGGAGGAGATGGTGTTGATGGACGGGTCAAAAGGATGGTAAGAGACAAGGCTCGCCATGACGAAAAGAAAGAGCCCGAGCAAGCCTATTCCGAGGATCTCTTTTCTCAGCTCTTCTGACATGCAATTAACCGTGTGATCGCCGCCCGGACTTCGTTCGCGACCTCTGTCTTGTATGAAACGCCCCGGCCCGCAACAGGGATCGGTTCTCCGAGATGTATCGAAACGGCACCACCCTGGACCGGAACCTGATATCCCTCCGGCTGGAGGGCAGCGGTGCCGCAGATGCCCACCGGCACTATCGGGACGCGAGCCTTCATGGCCAGGGAAAAGACGCCTGTCTTGAAGGGGAGAAGGTTACCGTCTACGCTCCGCGTACCTTCGGGGAAGACCAGAATGTTTGTGCCATCCTGTATCCGTTTGGCTGCTTCATCCATGGCCTTCAGCGCCTTTCTGGGATTCTCCCGGTCAAGGCTTATATAGCCGGCTGCCTTCATTGTCCATCCGAGAAAGGGAATTAAAAAGAGCGACCTCTTCGCGATGAACTTGAATGAGAAGGGAAGATAGGCGAGGAGTACGTGTATGTCGAGCGCGCTCTGGTGGTTGCACATGAAGATGTAGGGCGGGGTCGCCACTTTCTCGATCCCGGTTACCGAGACCTTGATGCCCGCAATACGGAGGTATATATGTGCCCACAGGCGTGCGATTTTATGGGTGGTTTCGCCTCCTCTGTCGAAAAGAGCGGCGCACACGGCGACTGTGGAAAGAACGATCGTGGTAACTACGAGGTTAAGGAAAGATAGAGCTCTCCTCATTTCATCGCTTTGTCATTTCTGTGCCATGGCCTGGGAAAGGGCCTCGATGATTTTTGACACCTCCGACCTTATTTTGCCATCCAGATCATAAGGAGAAACACCGAGTTTGTCTGCTTCGAGGATCTTCTCGTTCTGACTCATGTAGCCAAGGAAAGGTAAGTCCGCGAGGTGCTCTTTTATCATAGCAATGTCGGGCTCGGCTACTACTTTATTCCCCACTATATAAACCCTTTTAACCCCGAGGTCATCAGCAAGGCCCTTGACCTGACGCGCTGTCTGCATGCTCCGTTGACCAGGCTCAACCACGACAATCAGGGCGTCCATGTAGGCCGTCGTGCCTCTACCGAGGTGTTCCAGACCAGCTTCCATATCGACGACCACATACTCATCCCGCTCCACGAAGAGGTGCGCCAGAAGGCTCTTAAGTAATACGTTCTCACCGCAGAAGCAACCCCCGCCTCCCTGGGGTATGGTTCCAAGAACGAGCAGCCTGATCCCATCCTTGGAAACCGAGAACTTCTCGGGAATATCATCCACCTTCGGGTTCAGCTTGAAAAACGAACCGTAGGCTCCGCGCTTCGCCCCGGTCCTCTCTTCGATGAATTCCTTCATCTGTGCAAGCGGTTGGATATCTTTCAGCTTGGCCGGTTCGATGCCGATGGCGCTGGCAAGGTTCGAGTCAGGGTCAGCGTCGATGGAGAGGACCTTATATCCCTGGTCGGCAAGTATGCGCGACATGACGCCGGCAAGGGTTGTTTTTCCTACTCCGCCTTTTCCGGAAATAGCTACTTTCATGCGAGAAAACCTACCATTTCACCTGGCCGCTGTCAAGGCAGGAAAAGCCGACAAAGCCGACCACTTCGTTCGAGGACCGCCACCTGCGGTGGCTTGAGGGCCGGGAGCTTTCGCTCCCTTGAGGAACGTCGCCTTTGGCGACTTGAGGCAGTTGCCTCAAGGCCGAAGGCCGGTCCTTAAGCGAAGCGATCCTCGAATCAGGCCGCAGGCTTGATGGTCCTCAAGCCGGCTTGCCGGCGGTCGGGCTGGCCTTCTCTTCCGAGAGCAGGCCTCTCATCAGGTCCCGTTCCTCGGGAGTTGCCAGGATGATCAGGTGCATCTCTTTTTCGAGAACGACGTCCGGGGTGGGATTATAGATCCATTCGCCCTGTGCCTTTCTCAGTGCGATGGTCAGGATGTTACCTACGGCCCGGAAATCGGCTTCCGCAAGCGACTTGCCTACGTACGGCGAATATTCGGGCACCTGGATCTCTTCCACCCGCACTTCCGATGATCTGTCTCTCAGCATCGCGTCTATCAGCGTCACCACGTGGGGCCGCAACATTTCGGAGGTCATACGTAAACCACCTATATAATTCAGGGCCACTACCGCATCAGCCCCGGCCCGGCGTATCTTGTCTATGTTCTTGGTATCGTTGCAGCGGGCGATGACGCGAAGTTCCGGGTTAAGCTGCTTTGCGGTCAGCGAAATCACGACATTGTCGTTATCTGAATTCGTAGTGGCAAAAAGCCCTTTGGCGCGACGGACCATTGCTGTTTCGAGAACCTCATTTTCCGTCGCATCCCCGACGACCAGGTCTATGTTGAGGTTGTGGGCTTTCAAGACTTCTGTTTTCCCCTCGTCGTTGTCCACGGCGATCTGCTGATACTTGCTCTGATAGAGTTCATGCACGATATAGAGCCCTACCATGCCGATGCCGCAGACTACGAAGTGGTCCTTCATCTTTGCGATCCTCCTGTGCATTGACCTTTGTCTGAAGACCTTCCTGAGCTCTCCCTCGATAATGTAGGCAGACAGGCTCGTAAAAACGTACAGGATGGTGCCGGTTGAAAGCAAGACGTAGACGATAGTGAAGAGCTTTCCCACCGGCTTGTCTGCGAGTCCTATCACATCTCCGTATCCGACAGTCGTGATGGTGGTTGCGGTCATGAAAAGCGCATCGAGCCAGCTTGTCTCGCTGCCGCCTATCATCTTGAAGCCTACGGTGCCGACGAGGATAATCAGGAGTACAATATAAAAGACGTAGGAGATTCTTCGAGGGACTCTGCCTCTTCTCAGCATACTGGCTCAGTATAGCATTAGCTGCTGTCCGCCGCCAGCGAGCGACCGCTTCGCTTGAGGACCGCCACCTGAGGTGGCTTGAGGACCGGAAATTAGTTTCCTTGAGGAGCGTCGCCTCTGGCGACTTGAGGCAAAAGATCCGTGTCGCTTGCCTCAAACGAAGTGGTCCTCAAGCGATAGCGTAGCATCCTGTAAGGAAGCGGTCCTCGAATCAGGCCCCAGGCCTGATGGTCCTCAAGCAGCCGAAGGCTGCGGTCCTTAAGGCTCATCAGAGCCGGTCCTCAAGCCACCGCAGGTGGCGGTCGGCAGTTCCTGCCCTATTGATTGTCAGCGTTCCATGTGGTAATTTCATGAGATGGAAGAATTTTACAGGATTTCCAGGCTGCCGCCGTACACGTTCAACATCGTACGGGATCTCCTGATAGAGGCCAGGCGGAAGGGTGAGGATATCATCGACCTGGGTATGGGTAACCCTGATTTCGAAACCCCTAAGGCGATCGTTGCGAAGCTGGTCGAGGCCGCAAAGAACCCTCGAAATCATCGGTATTCCGTGAGCAGGGGCATCTACAAGCTGAGATTGGCCATTTCGGATTGGTACAAGAGGCGATATAACGTTGACATAGACCCCGAGACAGAGGCGGTCGTAACCATGGGAGCCAAAGAGGGCATCAGCCACCTCGTGCTTGCTACGATCAATGCCGGTGACGTGGTCTTCGTGCCGGAGCCGACGTACCCGATACATACTTACTCAGTGGTCATAGCAGGAGGAGATCTCAGGACCCTGCCGCTCCAGCCGTTGGACCAGTTCATCGAACGTTTGAGTTGGGCGATCAAAACAACATGGCCGCAGCCAAAGATGCTGATCGTGAGCTTTCCGAACAATCCCACAACCGAGGTTGTGGACATCGATTTCTTTGAGAAGATTGTTGCTTTTGCAAAAGAGCATAATATCATGGTGATTCACGATCTGGCTTACGCTGATCTTGTTTTTGACGGATATAAGGCCCCCAGCCTTCTCCAGGTGAAAGGGGCGAAGAATGTAGGCGTGGAGTTTTTTTCGCTTTCCAAGAGTTATAGCATGCCCGGATGGCGGGTCGGGTTCGCTGTGGGAAATCGGAAGATGATCCTTGCCCTCTCAAAGATCAAAAGTTATCTGGATTATGGTGTGTTCCAGCCGATCCAGATCGCATCTATCACCGCGCTGAAGAGCGATGACGAGGTTGTTCATGAAATAGTTGAGAAGTATCGCAGAAGGAGAAACACCCTGATATCAGGGCTCAACCGGGCAGGATGGCACGTACCGTCACCTAAGGGTACGATGTTCGTCTGGGCCAAGATACCGGATGAGTTCGCTGCGATGGGCTCGCTTGATTTCTGCAAAAAACTGTTGCAAGAGGCGAAGGTTGCGGCCTCACCGGGAATCGGCTTCGGCGAGTGCGGAGAGGGGTATGTCCGGTTCGCGCTCGTCGAGAATGAGCATAGGATCCGGCAGGCAAGCAAAGGTATCAGAAGTCTAATGCTCAACTCGCGAAAGAGATGATCGGGGTCGGCATCATAGGCCTCGGGACTGTTGGCCGGGGCACCTACAACATCCTTAAACAATATGGCCATGTGATTCAGCGCAAAACGGGCGTTGATGTACGGGTTGTCAAGATCGCAGAGGTCGATCCTGAGCGCTCCAAGGGGCTTGAGACTGACGGCATTGCCATCGTCCGTGATGCGTGGGACCTGATCAACGACCCCCGGGTGGATATCTGCGTTGAGCTGGTTGGCGGCACCGGCGCGGCTTACGATTATGTTGCGGGCGCCTTAAAAGCCGGAAAGTGGGTCGTGACGGCCAACAAAGCGTTGCTCGCGGAAAAGGGTGATGCGCTCTTTGCCCTTGCTGACCGGGAGGGCGGTGAGATCGGTTTCGAGGCGTCGGTGGCCGGCGCCATCCCCGTGATCAGGGCCATCAGGGACGGTCTTATCGGCAACAGGATCGAGTATATTCTTGGGATACTGAACGGTACGAGCAACTACATTCTCACGAAAATGTCGGAAGAGGGATTGCCTTTCAACCAGGCGCTGAGAGAAGCCCAGGAACTCGGATTTGCCGAACAGGATCCGGCGCTTGATATTTCAGGTGTGGATGCGGCGCATAAGCTCTGTGTCCTCGTGCGCCTTGCTTTCGGCGTGCCCATCACCATGCAGGAGATCGTGACGAGAGGTGTCTCAAGTATAGAGCCCACGGATATCGAGTTTGCGAAAGAGTTTGGTTACAAGATAAAACTTCTTGCGATAGCCAAAGAACAGGGTGATTCTATCGAGGCGCGGGTGGAGCCGACCATGATCCCGGTCCGCCACCCGATGAGCACGGTCGGCGGAGTCTTCAATGCGGTCTACGTGGTGGGTGATCATGCGGGGCCCAGTCTATACTATGGAAAAGGAGCGGGGGCCGATCCAACCGGTAGTGCGGTGGTGAGTGACATTGTTGACATGGCTGTCAGGAAGGCGGCAAAATGCGCCAGAAGGGGCCTTGCCGCGGGAGATAGTAGCAAGAGGATAAAGAAGGGGGATGAATCGGTCACCCGCTTTTACGTGAGAGTAAAGGCCCAGGATCAACCGGGAGTGCTCTCAAAAATCTCGGGCATCCTTGGTGAGCACGGTATCAGCATCGCGGCCGTTATTCAGAAAGGGCGAACGGAAAACGCATATGTGCCTATCGTCATGCTCACCTATGAGGCTTCGGAGGGGAGCTTGAAACAGGCAATAGAGAAGATCGACCGGCTGTCATTCATCGGTGGGCCGAGTGTACATATGCGCATCGAAGAAGGAGACCTCTAGGTGCAACTTCGTCAAAAGTCCATCTGCTTTGTCGCCCTTCGCCGCGCGTCACTCCGACGTACCACCAGTACGCCTCCGTTCCTCGCGACTCGGAGCTTCGCCGGGTACCCGCTTGCGGGTGTTGGAGCTTTTTACTTGTCGCACGGTAAGCCCAGTCTACTTGCCGCGTGAAGGTGGCGCGAGAATGGCGGTTGCGAGTTACGTGTCACGGGCTGCGAGTTGGACACGACATCGATTTCATTGTTCATTTTGTATATTGGGATTGTAACCTGTAACTCGTAACAGGTTTTATGGTCGAGGGAATGATATGAAGTACCTGGTGATTATCGGCGATGGCATGGCTGATTTTCCCGTTGAAGAGCTGGGCGGGAAGACACCCTTGATGGCAGCAAACAAGCCTTCGATGGATCATATGGCCCGGAATGGTTTCTGCGGGAATGTGGTAACCATTCCGGCCGGTTTTCCTTCGGGCAGCGACGTTGCCTGCATGTCAATTTTTGGCTATGATCCCGCAAAATATTACACGGGCAGGGCCCCCATAGAGGCATACGGCATGGGGGTCACTATGAATGAGACGGATATTGCGTTTCGCTGCAATCTGGTCTACCTGGAAGCGAACTTGCCCAGGGTCGTCATGGGTGATTACAGCGGCGGACATATCACGACGGAGGAAGCTGCGGAGCTGGTGCGCGATCTGCAGGGCGCGATAGGAGGTGCCAAAGGAAATGATGAATTCCGCTTCTATCCCGGAGTCAGTTACCGCCATCTTATGATCTGGAAAAATGGCAAAGACGCCATGCAGACCACGCCGCCCCACGATATTCTCGATAAGGAAGTGATCGACTATCTTCCCAAAGGAGAGGGGGCTGCTACTCTCGTCAAGTTAATGAGCGATTCGCAGCTTTTCCTCAAAGACCATCCGGTGAATAAAAGGCGACAGGAAAGGGGTCTGAAGCCGGCCAACAGCATATGGCTCTGGGGCCAGGGGAAGAAGCCTTATTTTCCGCCCTATGTGGAGAAATATGGCGTGAGAGGCGCTGCCGTCACCGCCGTTGACCTCATCAAAGGGATCGGCGCTCTTGCCGGTTTTGAGACGCCGTACATCGAGGGCGCCACAGGTTACCTGGATACCGATTATGGAGCAAAGGCGCGGGCAGCGCTTGAGCTTCTTGGCCACCATGACATTGTCTATGTGCATGTTGAAGCCCCGGACGAGGCTTCGCACAGCGGCAGCCTGAAGGAGAAGCTCAGGGCCATCGAACGGATAGACAAAGAAATCCTCGAATATCTGCTTGGCAATACGGGGGATGATGTGCGCTTTCTTTTGACGACGGACCATGC
>JADGQN010000360.1 GCA_017881765.1 Syntrophobacterales bacterium
GGAGCAGCCCTCATTCTCCGGGTGACCAGCGCCTCAGCTGATCACGGTAGGCCTCGGGCAGGCCGCACCCTTGAGCCGCCGAAATAATCTTTTCCAGATATCCGGCTCGGGCCGCGCCCGGATTACTGTCGGTGGCCACATACATGAGCGTCTTTGTTGTCGTGCCGTCAGGCAGTCGAACCTTTACGAAGGCTTTTTCGTAAATCCCTTGCTTCACGCCCTCATGGCGGCTGAGGGAGCGTTCATCCTTTTTGCTAATCTTCCAGAGGAGCCCCTGAACGGTCGACACCGGGTCCGGCACAACCGTCGCTACGCCCCGGGAGTTGATGATGAACCGGTACGCAGGCAATTCGGCCGTGCTGACCGTAATTGCGCCGGGGCATCGATTGTCCATCTGCACAAGGTCCATGTTCGAGCCGTAGGCGAAATAAAAGGTCACGAGGAGGGTCAGCAGGGGAGCATGGTATTTCTTCATATGAAGCCTTCTCTTTTGAGTTAATACCGATTCACCCGGAAAATCAAGGCCCCGAACTTCCACCGACGTTCCACCGAATTAATGAGAAATTAGATTCCTCTTTCTGATTTTTCGGCTTATCATTATGATGGGAAGAGATAGAGCGAACCCCATGACAAGAGGGACAACTTCGACAAAGCCGTGATAAGACTGATTGGGATAAGGAGGGCAGTATGAACACCGCAAGAAACAAGATAATCTTCATCAGCGATCTGCACATGAACGACCACTTCAGCTTTTCTCCCAGCGGCGACGAATATTCGCACCCGTATACCTGGCTGAATGAAAACATTCCCAAGGTTGCGGCATTTCTTACGTGGTTAGGAAAACGAGACGACGTTGCCGAGCTTATTATCCTGGGGGACCTGTTCGACGGTTGGCTCTGCCCGATGCATCATGTACCGACCAGCGATTTTATGGATATAGTCACTGCGAGCGAGAACGCACCTATCATTGACGCGTTAAAAATCCTTTGCAAGACATCGAGCGGCATCACAGTTTCCTACGCTCCGGGAAACCATGACATGCTCATCGACAATATTTTCATTCCGGCCAATGGTTTTGAAAGCCTGAATTTTCTCAACACAGCACCGGGGATGGGTGTATACCGGAAGGACGACGTACTTATCGCTGAGCATGGAAGTCGCTTTTGCCTCTTCAATGCGCCTGACACATGGAGCCATCCAGACAGCCACCTGCCCGAGGGTTTTTTCATGACGAGAGTGGCGGCCGAATATGCCGCGGCAGGTGGCATCGTTCTTGACCTTTCTGAGGTTCTTCAAAGTTTCATGAAGAAGGGCATACAAGAGACATTACCAAGAGATTTTCTCAACACCATAATCGCGGGAGCGATCAGAACAGAGGATATGTTTCTCATGAATGGTCTCGACGGATTCTCACCCGATCCCACCTGTGCCGATGTGTTGGAATACTATGCCGCCATCTGCAGGGAGTGGGGTAAGCGTCAAGACGTGGTCCCCACCTTAACGTCAATCACTGACGACCTTGGCACACTGGTACCCGCGGCTTACTGGAGCTTTCTGACCGGTAAACCTTATTCCCCAAAGATCCTTATTTTCGGACACACCCATAACTTCGGTCTTCACGGATTCCATTCCATACTCGGCAGAGAAGAGGCGTCCTCATGTAAGGAGTATACACATATTTACGCCAATACCGGAGCATGGATAGACAGGAAGACCTGCACCTATATCGAAGTCGAGGACAACGGATCAGAGGGATCCTATTGCGTGAGAGGGTACAGCTTTGAGGACGCTCAGCACCAAACACTGCGTGACGAAGGTTTCATTAAGATAGAACCATAACCGACCTCTGTTCGCGCACAGATACAACCCTGACCTTGACACAGGGGGGTAGCGGTATTATCATTCAACTATAATATGAGGTAGCCTGCCTGGACAGGAATCTTTTGGAAAGGAGGTGGCCCTTATGGCGGAAAAGAAGTTTTTGCGGCTAGAAACACCCACACACCCAATGGATAAAAGAAGAGTCCTGGTGATCGACGACGAGGAGAGTTTCTGCAGCTTTGCCAGCTGGGCGCTCGAAAAAACGGGCCGGTACAAGGTGGCTAGTGCCACGAGACCTCTGCAGGGGATCGCCTTGGCCAAGACTTTGAGACCCGACCTCATCCTCCTCGATATTAAAATGCCTCAGATGGACGGCGCGCATGTGGCGGAGAGGCTGCTGGAGGATCCTCAGACAAAGTCCATCCCGATCGCGTTCGTGACCGGACTCGTTACCAATGCAGAGACGAAGCACCAGCAGATGGAAGTGGCGGGACGGACCTTCATCGCAAAGCCGGTCACAAAGGACGAACTGCTGCAGGCTGTAGGCAGGCTCCTGGCTTAGACCGAGCAACTTTTTTTCTGCCACATTGCAATACACAACCCAGCCGCAAGCAGCGGGGTATTGTGCGTCATGCCGGACTTGATCCGGCATCCAGTCCGGTTTCTGGATTCCGCGGGCGGGGATTTGTGGATGAAATGGTTGCTTAGATAGAGCGCGCCTGCCGCGACTCGAACGCGGAACCTACGGATTAGAAGTCCGTTATAAGCACTTTCGTCCACTCTTCATCTGATATCACTTGACATCACAGAGCATTGATAATACTATGTGTATGGCATATTGCTCCTTCTGGACGAGATCACTGAATATCATCCAAATTCATCCGAGAGGGTAGCAATAGGGTAGCACGGCTTTATTCCAGGAGTGGGGGAGAACCATGGGAAAGAGGCTGGTCACCAAATACCAAGGCGTCTACGAGAGGACTGCCGAGAACCGAAAGCACCAGGGAAAACCCGATATCTGCTTTGACATCTCCTACAAGGTCGACGGCAAGAAGGTGTGGGAAAAAGCAGGCTGGCTCTCCGAGGGCTACACCACAAAATTGGCGGCTCAGATCCGGGCTGAGCGGATGCGGAACATTCGTCATGGTGAGGATCTCCCGAAACAGAAAGCAAAGGCTCCCTTGTTCAAGGAATCGGCGGACAAGTATCTCAAATGGGCCGCTGAAAACAAAACCCGTGAGGGAAAGGATGACGAGAGAAGATACAAGAGCTACCTGGCTCCCCGCTTTGATGAAAAGCGACTTGACGAGATTTCCTCCTTCAATCTGGAGAAGCTCAAATCGGTTCTCACCAAACAAGGGCTCGCTCCCGCAAGCGTGAAGCACGTGCTCGTCGTGTTCCGGCAGATCGTTAACAAGGCGATTACCTGGGGCATGTACGACGGCAAGAACCCGATCCATGGCGTTAAGATGCCCATCCTGCAGAACGAGCGGCAACGGTTTCTCTCGTTCGAAGAGGCGGATGCGCTCCTCAAGCACCTCAAGGAGAAATCCCCAAACCTCCACGACATGGCCCTCCTGAGTCTCCATTGCGGGCTCCGGGCAGGAGAGATCTTCAGCTTGAAGGGGCAGGACCTCGATTTTGACAATAACCTCATAACGGTCGCGGACCCGAAGAACAAGCAGAGTAGGAAGGCCGATATGACCAAGGAAGCGCACGCCATGCTGCTCAGGCACAAACCGGGCACGCCCGACGAGCTTGTCTTTAAGAACAGGTCAGGAGAGCTGATCAGGTGGGTGTCGCAGTCCTTCAGGAAGATCGTTGACAGTCTCGGCTTTAACAAGGGAGTGACCGACCGGCGGCAGCTCGCCACGTTCCATACGCTTCGCCACACCTTTGCTTCCTGGCTGGCCCTGCAGGGTGAGACGCAGCTCACGATTGCGGAGATGCTCGGCCATAAAGACCTGAAAATGACCAAACGGTACTCCCATCTCATACCAGACCATAAGCGCAGGGCAGCGTTGAACTTGGAACAGGCGTTTAGGGAGAACAGAAAAAAGGCGCAAGTGATAACGAGAACGAGTAAGGCCATCCAAAAACCCAGGCAGCGGTAACAACGAATACGGGCGTTCCCTCACCGGTGTCTGACGCTTCTGTTTCACCGTTACTTTATAGTCGGGCGCCGCGGTCGGAGTGGATCCTCAAAGGCGTCGAACAAAGTCGGGACACTAAATCCAGTATCTAACACTAAGTGACACTAAATCGAGCAAGTGGCAGAAAGAGGCCGGACCTTTAGTGTGCGATGCTATTCGATACTGGCTTTGCTGTAACTTAGTGGTCTCTGGTGACCACCAAAAAATTCCTTTTCGACCATTTCAAGGACAGAGAACCGAAGCCTCAACTCTGCTTCACGGAAGATCTGCGTCCCCTCACGTAATACGTAGCGAGTGACTTATCAGAGAACGATAGCGTAGCGAGGTCACCTAGCCATATCCCAAAACGCAAAAAAGACCCAACCGTTTCGACCGATGTGCTGCGCCCGAGATCGAATTTACGCAAAAATACCCGCCCCGAATTTACGCAAAAGTTACACCCGTAATATAGATAAGTATTTATCTATATCATCCCCCATGAAAGGAGAAGAAAATATGCGCTTGGATCACTTTATCGAAGTTCAAGATCAGACACCCTTGAGCGAGGCGGAGGCCCTATCCCCGGAGGAGCTCCTTCACTTCTTTCCTCGCTGGATGGGAGAGCACGCCGTGAGCACCAGGCTGGCCCTTTTCGTAGCCTGGATGCGCAGTGAAAACGACGACAAGTTCAAGAAGACGCTCTTCGTCTCCTGAATGAATCTAGAGAGCGGCAACCGGAAGCTCCTCAAGGCGACCGCTGTTTTGGCGACCGAGGGGTTCACGAAGCACGACCGTTCCGAGATCGAACACTGGATCGAGGTCGCCGTCGGGAAGGATGACGGCAGGAGCACCGACGCGATCCCACGGCTGCAAGAACTACTTCCGTGTCCCCGAGA
>JADGQN010000361.1 GCA_017881765.1 Syntrophobacterales bacterium
CGAAGGGGGGAATGTATGGGAGCCGTCAATATAAAACAATCGGTTGGTTTCGGTGGCAGCAACAAGCCCATCGACGTTGCTGTCATCCAGTGCCTGTTAAGGGCTTATTTTACGGAGGTAGCGAAACCGGTCAAGGGGAGATCTTCCCAAGTGAGAACGCCTTCCATCGGCGTGGACGGAGAATCTTCATCGACTTTGGTGGACCTTATAAAGGATGTGCAGTCTAAGGACATGGGCGTGAAACATCCGGATGGACGCATTGATCCCTACGGCAAGACCTTGCAGACGATAGCTTCAGATTTGCATTGCACGGGTGGAGATGCCAAGACGATCCTGTTTGGACCAGCGCTTGCCAACTCGGATCTCTTACCAAAAGTTGACGCGGGGCGTTTTAGGAAACTTTTTCCGCGACAAGTCGGAGAGGGCCTTACCATTACGAAAGGCGAAGACCTGCTCGGCTTTTTCAGTTTTCTCCAGAAAGACACCGCCGTCAACGATATTCGATGGGCTGCCTATATGCTTGCCACGGCATACGCCGAAACAGAGTTCTCGTTTCTGCCGGCGGAAGAGAAAGGCAAGGGCGCCGGGAGGCTTTATGGCACGAAGGAAGAGGTGACCGATACGCAGGGTTACCGGGGCGCTAAGGGCGCCATATACAAGAATATCTATTACGGCCGCGGCTACTGCCAACTGACCTGGATGGAGAATTATCAAAAACTGGGCAAAGCCCTGGGTCTGGGTGATGAGCTTTACATCAACCCTGCGAAGGCCCTGGATAAGAAAATCGCGTACGATGTCATGTCATACGGCATGCGAAATGGAAGCTTTATGCGCCATAAGCTGAGCGATCATATAAAAGGCAAGAAGTGCGATTACAAGACCGCCCGCAACATCATCAACGATGATGACCGGGGTGACGAGATTGCGCGTTATGCGGATCAGATCGAGCTTCTCCTACGGCTCTGCGCCGGAGCGGCCTCTACTGCTGCACTGACCTGCTTTCGTTGATGCCATGATGACCTGCAATCACTCAGAAGGAGATGCGCTATGCGGTCGATACTGGCAATAATATCCACTCTCGTTATGATCTATCTGCCTTTCTCTTCGATGGCTGCCTGTGATTCCCCTGTGCATGTTGAAAAGAAACCGGTCGGTCTGAGAAAGGCCATCCCGGGCAAAACAGGAATAAGAGAGCTAACCCCACAGGACCGCATAATGTGGAAGTCCGTCCTGCATTGGTGCGATGAGTGTGACGAGAAGGCCAGCTTTGTTACCCAGCAGGGAGTTCGCGGTGGGATAGCTGTCTATTCCCTTAACGAGACACAGGACATCGTTGCTGTTGAATGTGAAATGGCAATGCAACAAAGCGAGCTTATTTTCTATAAGGTCACGGAGCGCGCCGATACTATCGAGAGCCGATTGCTTCCATTGGAGCAGTTCTATTTTATCTCGGACGCGAAACAGCCTGATCACGGCCCTCGCGCTACTGTCTATCAAGAATTCGAGCAGAAAGGCCAGTTCATCAGGTTCACTGACCCGTTAATATACGGGGCCGTCCTGTATACTGGAAAGAAGAAGAATCAACTCGTCATTGAAAAACGCTACCGGGGTGTGGGCGGCTGCGGACTACTGACCGTCTATGATGTCAGCGGTGACTGCCCGAAGGTTGTGGAATTCCGGGCCAAGACCTACTGCTCTGCCAATTACGTCCCGCCCGAGAAATGGAAACTCTATCCGGCCAAGCAGAGGGCCAAGTGGCGCGTGGCACCTAGTCCGCTGAGGGAACACTGGCCGGATAAAGAGCAGTGCCGTTGACCCGCACGGAAAACGCCTGCACACATGCTGAGTCCTCGCTCCGACAAATATCGGATGTGGCGGAACAACGACCAGATTGGCCAAGTGAAAGCTTACTTGTACACACTTCGTCTGTGTCCTACGCGAACAACAAGCACAACAACACTCTTCTCTTCTATCGAACAGATTATTCGATAATCACCGATCCGGTATTTCCAGAGGCCTTTGAGGTCTTTTCGGAGGGGATCTCCAAGGCGGCGAGGGTCATCCTCGGTGGCTATTTTTTCCCGTAAATAGCCAACTATGTTTCGCTGAGCTCGGGCGTCTAATTTCTTGAGCTCCTTAACTGCTTTATCTTCCCATTCAACCCGCCAAGCCAAGTTCCTTTTCTACCTCCTCCATTGTCCACCGTTTCCCCGGCTTTTTGAGGCGATCCATCGCTAAGTAGTAATCTTCGAGGTCATCGATGTACTCAACGATCGCTTCACGCGCATAGTATGTTTTTGTTCTGCCAGTCTTTTTAGACAACTCGTCAAGACGTTTCTCTATATCCGGGGAAAGTCTAATTGCAAGCATTCTGTTACCTCCTGCTATACAAGTATAGCATCTAAGCCTCCGGGAGTCAAGCGTGCCCCGGCATCCTTGACACTCCCGGTTCAGAAATATGGGGCCATGCCTTGACTTTATCACTGCGCCTGCCTCCGGGGGGCTGCGACCCTTGTGACCTCAATAGATAATTGACGGACTGTATACTCATGGAAGACGGACAGCGACCAAGGGCAAATGTGTCTTGACAGGTCATAATATAATGACTATAATGGTCTAATAACAAGAGGGGGAACCATGAAGATGGCAGCGGTCTCACAACTGAAGGCACGCCTCAGCGAATACCTGAATCAGGTCAAGGCTGGTGGGGAAATACTCATCACGGACCGCGGAGAACCCGTGGCCCGGCTGGTGCCTATCTTGCGCTCTCAGGTCCCGAATCAGTCTATGGCAAAGATGGAGAGGGAAGGATTGATCAAGCTCGGTTCAGGTAAGCTGCCCAAAGACTTCTGGACGATGCCGCGTCCAGATGATCCCAAGAGTCTCTTGCTTAAGGCAGTCCTGGAAGAACGGGAGACCGGAAGATGAAGTTCTGGGATTCTTCAGCCGTTATTCCGCTATGCTGCAAAGAGCCGGAATCAGGAGTGATCCAAGAACTTGCAAAAGCCGATTCCGACATCGTGGTCTGGTGGGCTACACGAGCGGAGTGCGTATCGGCACTGTCGCGACGGCTGCGCGAGGGTTCCATCCGGTCAGGCATGGAGCTTAAAGCCAAAGCCATTCTTTCCGCGCTATCTTCCGCATGGTCCGAAGTGCAACCCACCGACCTGGTTCGACTACGCACTGAACGTCTCCTTATGGTCCATCCGCTCAGAGCCGCAGATGCGTTCCAGCTCGCGGCGGCCCTGACTTGGGCGCAAGAGTCACCCGTCGGGCTTGACGTTGTTTGCTTGGATCAAGCCTTGCGGCTGGCGGCCGCAAAAGAAGGATTCACCGTACTGCCATAAAAGTGCTTTTCCTCCTCCAGGGCCTAGGCCTCTACCAGTCTGTAGATTTTTTGCAACTCGACATATCGAAAATAAGGAACAATCTGAAGGCTTGACCATAAGAAGAGCTGACTCGCCGGCTTTGCGAGTTCGACTATATGCGCGTACCTGCGAAAAAAAAGAAACCAAAATAATGAGGAACTTCCGCTATGCTGCGATTCAACAAACTCGCCGATGCTGAGTACGAGGCCCAGCGCTTCCGGTTCATCAAGCAAGTGGAAGGCTGCGAGCGGGGTCTCTATCTGTCGTCAGGTGAGCCAACGATCGGCGTGGGCTTCAATTTGAGGGACAACAACATACGTGGCCAGGTACTCGATTACTTCGGGATTAGGTCACAGAGCAGCGGTCTCTCACCGGAGGCTCGAGCGGTGGAACAAGACTACCATGATAGGATCGATGCTCTCGTGCGGCAGCAGCATCCGGCGAGCGGCGCCGAGAGCCTGCGAAACCAGGTCAACCCGATCATGGCACACCGGGCAGCGAATCCGGCCCTCCAATCGCTTCCCCGGAGAAGGCCGTCCTTCGAGTTCGACGACCAGAATGATGTGCGGCAGCTCTTCGACCAGGTTGTTCAAAACTATGAAAACCGCGTCGATACCTGGCTCCCCGACATTCCTCTATCACGGGAGCGCATCGCCCTGTTCTCCCTCGGGTTCAACACGAAGGGAGGAAGCACGAACCTCCTCGGCGCCAGGCTCAAAACGGCCATCCGCACGGGCAACCGGCCGGAAGCCTGGTTCGAGATACGCTACCGCAGCAATCTGCACGACGAGGTGCCCGTGGCCAAACGGCGCTTCTACGAGGCCTATCAGTTCGGGCTCTGGTTTTACCCCGGGGCATGTACACCCGAGGAGACCAGACAGTTTGCCCACGTGTTGAACGACCAGCGCCAGACCATAGCAGGGTATGAGAGCAGGCACGGCATGGAGGCGCCCGCATCCATGGCCATGGCCAGGGCACTAAGCGACTTCCCGCGCGATCCGCGAGACATCCCCCTCGATCGCAGGACGCTCATCTTCAAAGAGATCATCTCCTGGCTGGGGTTCGACCTCAACACTGCCATTCATGAAACGGGATCCCTGGAGAACGCACTCCAGCCGCTCTCTCAGTCGCTTTTGGCAGGAACGACTCCTCCCCAGCTGGTCCAGTTTCTCGGTGGGTGCTATGCCGCGGCGCACAGAGGCACTCCCCGCAGCATACGACTATGCCGCCCTTCACGATTACACGGATCCCATGGGAAGGAATACCCCGGTCTATTGGGGTGACGGAACCCCATCGCTCCACGACGAGAGCGGGTTGGTCTGACCTGAGCGCCGGGATCGACTCGGGTTCCGGCAGACTGAACGTATGCGAGGTATGCCCCATGCAATACACGCAGGACAACAGGCTGCTGTCCATCACAACACCTCTCGGTAAGGACGTGCTCTTGCTCCAGGGCTTCAAAGGCACGGACGGGCTC
>JADGQN010000362.1 GCA_017881765.1 Syntrophobacterales bacterium
TCAGCGCAAAAGCCAGCGCGCTCAATGCGATGCGCGGCGTCAATGCAAAACTGAAGGCCAGCTCGGAAAACGTTTGAAAGTTGACGGTCGAAACAGTGAGCAGTTGCAGAAACGACGCGAGAAAGAGCCCCACGCACCCGCCGAGCAAGCCCAGAAAAAGGGCCTCAAACAAAAAGGCAATCAGGATGCTTCTCCTCTGAAAACCCAAAGCCCGCATGGTGCCTATCTCTGCCGTTCGCGTTGCGACCGCGGAATACATCGTAATCATGGCCCCGATGACGGCGCCGAGCGAGAATATGATCGTGAGTGATATCCCAAGGATTCGCAGGAATTTGGCCATAACCTCCGATTGTTCGAGGTAGTATGTGTTCTCCCTTTTCACCTCCAGCGTCAGGCGTGGGTCGGTTTCGATGCGGGCTTTCATCGCCCCGAATTCAGACGGATCGCGCAGCCTGAAGAGGATGGAAGAGAAGACCGGCCTCCGGAAGGCCTGCATCAACTGATCCCCGTCGCCCCATATCTCGGAACTGAAGCCCGTGTTGCCGGCATCAAATATACCTACGACGGTCCAGTCACGCGTGCCGAAACGGAGCGTCTCATTGATACCGCCCCCCTTAAATCGTCTGGCGATGTTGAGACCCGCAATAATTTCTGAGGAACCAGATTTTGGCATCCGTCCCTCAATAATCTTCACTTGCGGACGCAAAGCAAGGGAACCCTGCCCGACGCCCCTGATCGTGACATTCGAGGGTGTATCAGTCCCCCGCTTGGGGAGCGTGATGAGAACGACTACCTCTTTCGCGAGCACCCTTTGTCCATCGGGTCCGACGGCAATCTCCGGCTGCATCTCCACCACCGACGCCTGGAGACGATCAACGCCACTTTGAACCTCCGAGCCCGATCCCTTCCGAATGACGATCACGTTGTCATAGGAACCTGTGTTCACAAGGGATTTCTGGAGCCCCTGAGCGAGCATGAGGATCGAGGCAAAAACAAAGACCACGAGAGCCATGCCTGACGCGGTGAGAGCGGTGGTGAGCCGTCTGGTCCAGAGACTGCGGATGCTGTAAGACAAAGGGATTGCCACCTACCCGATCCTCCTCAAGCCTTCCGCAACCGGCATTCGGATGGCTTGCCAGGTTGGAATGACTGCCGCAAGAAGACCGACCAGGATGGAGGTTATAAAATCCAGCCATATCGTCTCACCCGTGACGTTGAAGGAAGGAAAATACTGGCCCATGACTTTGCCAAAGACCTGCGCGACGGGGAAGGTGAGAGCTATCCCGAGCGCGCAACCTGCCATGGTGATGACGAGGGATTCACCGAATATAAGCGTGGCAATGCGGAAGCCTCCAAAGCCGAGGGTCTTGAGCGTCGCATGCTCACTCCTGCGCTCGCGGGCTGTCATCGACATCGTATTTGCCACTACCGCGAGGATGATGGCGATGACCGCGAAAGAGACCAGTTGAATCACCGTGATGATTGCCTGACTCATGGAGATAAACCCCAGGACAAAGGCCTTCTCCGTCTCGGTGAGGGTCTCGGCAAGGGAGTTCTTGAACATCTTATCTATTCTGCTGGCCACATCAGCGGCAGTATCCGGGTTTTTTACGACGACGATGAATGCTCCGACCTGATCCGCGCGAGCAGGAGCCGTTTTCTTGAGCGTCTCATTGAGATAATCCCAGTGGAAGGAAAAAACCGTCTCATCCGCGTCTCTGCGGGTCCCTCGGGATATAGCCCGCAAGACAAACTCCCAGGTACCGGGATAGATCGTTCCCTTCAGGGTGATTACGTCGCCTATCTTCCATCCATAGCGCGCTGCAAGCTTGCGGCCGGCTACAGCGCCCTTTCTGTCCCGAAGAAGCGCGGCCTTTTGCTCCGGCGGAATATAATACTCGGAGTATGCTTCCATGTAGGTGGCCGGTTCCACCGCGAACTGGGCGAAGAAGTTCTTCTCGTCGATGTAGATGCCTCCGAACCACGAAGCGTGCGATACGAACTTCACCCCCTCTACCTGGCGTATTTTTTCTTGATAGGCGATGGGCAGCGAAAACATGAGCGATATGGCGTTCCTTGTCCAGAGCCTGTTTGCCGAGGACGCCTCGACCCCCATGTACCAGGTGGTGATGACTGTCCGGAGAAGCCCGAAAGCCAGAACGGCGATACATATGCCTAACACGGTGAGGCCTGTGCGCAGTTTGTGGCGGAAGGTGTTCCTAAAGAGTATCTTGAGGATGTGTATCATCAAGAACACCCTTATCGAGGTGGCGGATTACGTGGGCCTTTTTGGCGGCCCGCGGGTCGTGCGTGACCATGATGATCGTCTTCCGCAGCTGACGGTTGAGCCCGTCGATGAGATCCATGATCTCCTCCGCCGACTGCCTGTCCAGGTCCCCTGTCGGTTCGTCGGCCACCAGTATGGTGGGGTCTGTCACAACGGCGCGGGCTATGGCTACGCGCTGCTGTTCTCCGCCCGAGAGCTGGCCCGGATAGTGGTCCATACGGTGCGACAGGTTGACGACCTTGAGCGCCAGTTCCACATGCTCACGTCTTTGCCTTCGCGAAATTCCCGTGAGGGTCAGGGGTAGCTCCACGTTTTCATAGGCCGTAAGCACGGGCATTAAATTGTAGAACTGGAAAATGAAACCGACGTTGGCGGCCCGCCAATGGGCGAGGTCAGTCTCAGACATCACGGTGATATCAATGCCCCCTATTTCTACGCTTCCGCTGTCCACCTTGTCAATGCCCGCAATCAGGTTGAGAAGTGTGCTTTTTCCGGAACCGGATGGACCCATCAGGGCAAGAAACTCCCCATTGGCGATCTCAAAGGTTATGTTGTTGAGGACGGGTACAACAAGGTTGCCTCGATGGTATGATTTGCTCACATTCCGTAACTGGACGATGGGGTCGGTATCTCCCACTTATTTTTCCAGAACTTTGATGCGAGAGCCGTTCCTCAGCCCGTTAGGGGGGTTGAGTACGACCTTCTCCCCGGCCTTGACGCCGTCGATGACTTCAATCAGGTCACCCAGCTGCGGCCCCAGTGTGACGGGCCTTTCCTTCACGCTGCTCTCGTCGACGACAAATACCGTTTTCTTCTCCCCGTGAGTACGTACGGCCTTCGGGCTGAGGGCGGTCCGCGACTTCTGCTCGTCCGGATTGACGGAACGTGAAAGAAAGGCCACCTTGGCGCTCATTTCAGGAAGAATACGGGGATCCGGTTCGAGGAACCGGACTTTCACCAGCACCGTTGCTTTTGTGCGGTCCGCGGTGGGCACGATCATGTGCACCTGCCCGCGGAACCGGATCTCGGGCAGAGCATCCAGTTGGATTTCGCACGGCTGGCCGACCTTCACCTTTTCAAGGTTAGACTCGGAAACATCCGCCTCTACGCGCAGCGAATCCATGTCGGCAATCGTGACCACGGCGGACTTGGCATTGGCAGCCGCACCGATGGGCGTCACTATGTCGCCCGCGTCGGCGTTCTTCGTCAGGACCACGGCATCGAAGGGCGCCCGGATCTGCATATAGTCGACGGCAACCCTTGCCGCTTCCAATGCGGCGTTGGATGCCCTCACTGCTGCCTCTGCCGCGCCGACTCCCGCGACGGCCTTCTGATGGCGGGCAAAAACGGTATCGTAATCTGCCTGGGCGATGAGACCCTTACTGACGAGCTCCTTGTTGCGGTTCATTGCCAACGCGGCATCACTCAGCTCAGCCTTGGCGGAATCGAGGTTGGCACGGGCATTGTTCAGGTTCGCCCGGGCCTGTCTTTCCGCCGCCTCGACGTCCTCGCTCTCCAGTCGCGCAATCACTTCGCCTTTCTTTATCCTGCTCCCCTCCTCCACTCCGAGCCAGACGAGGCGGCCCGTCACCTTCGACGCGAGCGCTGATTTGCGCTGCGGCACAACGTACCCGCTCGCATTGAGCAGGGTGAGTCCCTGGGAGGGGTAGACCTGCACGACACTGGCAACCTGCACCTCGGTCGCGGGCCTTAAAAAACCCAAAAAGTAGAGCAGGATCAGCAGGACCAGAACGAGGCCCGCGGCAACATACCGCCACACCTTGCGCTTTTTCGCAGGACCGGGCGTGATCTTTGACTTCTCTATTTTAAGCCGGGAAAGGTCCTCGTCAGCCACGCACTAACTCCGCGCTTCGCGCTCAGTTCTTCGTTCCTCGTTCTTGGTTCTTGGTTAAGAAATAGGATTAACGAAGAACAAGGAGCGAAGAACCAAGCACGGGTTTGCGCACTATTTTACTGATACTAATTCCACTTCGAAGATCAAGGTGGCGTTCGGACCGATAGGACCGGCGCCTTGCTCACCGTAGGCAAGCTCCGGCGGAACAACGAGTTGCCATGTGGAGCCCTCTTTCATCAGCTGCAAAGCTTCAGTCCAGCCACGGATGACGCCGGTAACCGGGAACGTGGCAGGCTCGCCCCGCTTGTACGAGCTGTCAAACTCCTTACCATCGATCAATGTCCCCTTGTACTGAGTAACGACGGTATCGGTCGCCTTCGGCGTCTTGCCGGTTCCCTCTTTGATGACTTTGTACTGCAGGCCGCTGGGCAGCGTCTTTACCCCTTCCTTCTTTTTGTTCTCAGTCAGGAAGGCGGCTCCCTCCACCTTGTTTTTTTCGCCAAGCTTCTTTTTTTCCTCAGCCATTTTTCCCGCCCTCTCCTTCTGATAGGCAGCTATGATCTCCTTTGCCTCCTGATCGCCGATCAAGAGGGCTTTTCCGGAGATTGAATCCTGCAGGCCCCTGTTGACAATGACAGGATCAACATCGACGGACTGGCTTTTGAGATCGGTGCCGATCTGAACTCC
>JADGQN010000363.1 GCA_017881765.1 Syntrophobacterales bacterium
TTAAGGGCCTGAGCAATTTTATTCACTTCCTCGCCCCACCCGGTGAGCGCATCGGTTGCCCGCTTTGCGCTACTCGACTCCAGCGCTCCGGTGCGTATGCGATCGAGAAGATCAGCCCAACTATCTTCATCCGAACTGCATGAGACTTCGGCCAGCATATCCAGATTCGATTCCGCCGGGTTGAGGGTGGCCAGGAAGGCGCCTTGCCGGACAGCCTGTTTCACCGCAATGCCGATCGGCGAGTACGCGTTCGTCGAATCGAACCCTATTGCAAGAATGGCTTTCGCCTCTCCGATTACGGAAAACGGTTCCGTGCGCGTAGCGAGATCGATGAACGTCGGAAGATCGTCGCCAAGTTCGATCATCAGGGAGGACGCAATATTCTCAGAGCCGAGTGCTTGTCTGGCGAACTGCTGGGCTACGAACAGGTCTTCGTTGGAGAGTTCCGGCGAGACCATGACAAGGCAATCGTCAGGGCTGATATTCCTCAACCTGTCAGCCGCCCTGCTTATCGCCTCTTCCCACGAGATGTCGTTGTACCCCATGGGGGTCATCTCCTGAGGGGTCGAAAAACGGGTAGCGCTATGGACATACTCAGGCACCGCAAACCGTCCTTTGACACAGATGAGTCCGTGATCGACCGGTGACGCGTAGTCGGGGAGCGCGTCGATAACCTTGTTACTCTTGGTCTGCAGCCGGAGTTGGCAGCCGACGGAACAGTAGACGCACGTTGTGCTAATTTCAGCATCCGCCTTACCCGACCACTTGGAGACCTTAGTGGAAAGGGCGCCGGTGGGGCAGACATCGACACAGGCCCCGCAAAACTCACATCCCGCCTCAAGGTGGGTACGGTCGAACGCGGGGCCGATCGTCGTGAGCTTGCCCCGTTGCTTGAAGGCGAGCGTCGCGTTCAGACGCACGTCATTGCAAACCCGCACGCACCTGCCGCAGAGGATGCAGAGATTATAATCGCGGTCATAGAAGGGATCGTATTTTTCCACGCTGAAGTTTCGATAGTAGACCGGGTAGGATGTCTCCGTGAGGCCTATGCGCTCGGTGAGCTGCTGCAGCTCGCAGCGGTCGTCGTTGGGACAGTACCGGCATCCCGTGGTCATACCAACCTTGCGGATCGTCCCCTGATAATTCTTGCATTCATCCGCCTCGCCGCAGAAGAGACAGCTTGCCGGGTGCTCACCCAGGGTGAGTCGCAGGATCTCCTGCCTCAAGCTTTTCAGTTCGGTGGTGTCCGTTCTTATGACCATCCCGTTCTCCACGGGGGTCGTGCATGACGTCGGGAAACCCCGCAACCCGTCCACCTCCACCACGCAGAGCCGGCATGCTCCATACGGGGGCAGATGCTCCATGGCACAGAGTGACGGGATCATGATCCCATTATCGCGGGCAGCCTCAAGTATGGTCTGGTTTGAACGCACGTCCATACGCTTGTTATCGATGGTGATAGAAAACATTCTTTCCTTCGTCATGATCTCTTCTCCACGCTCCCGATCACTATAGCATCGCCGGCAATCGCTTCGAAGCGGCAGGTCACGTAGCAAGAGCGGCATTTGATGCATTTTGTTTTGTCAACGTTGTGCGGCTCCGATCGCGGTCCCGTGATGGCGCCTGTGGGACAGACCTTGACACACGACTGGCAGCCGGTGCACTTCTCCTTAATAACCCGGTACTCGATCAGGTCCTTGCAAACCACGGCCCTGCACCGCTGCTCCTTTATATGTTCCAGGTACTCGTTTCTAAAATACCTCAAGGTGGTGAGAACCGGGTTGGGAGCGGTCTGCCCGAGCCCGCAGAGGGCGCCCTTCTTTATGGTATCGCCCAGGGTTCGAAGCGCCAGTAAATCCTCCGCGCTACCCTCGCCGTGCGTTATTTTCGTGAGGATTTCGACCATGTGCCTGGTCCCGACGCGGCACGGTGTGCATTTGCCGCACGATTCCTTCTGCGTGAAGTCGAGAAAATATTTTGCGAGGTCTACGACACACGTGTCCTCGTCCATCACGATGAGCCCGCCCGACCCCATAATCGACCCGGCGGCCGTAAGCGACTCATAATCCACGGTGAGATCGAGGAACTCTTCAGACAGGCAGCCACCGGATGGCCCTCCGGTCTGGATGGCCTTGAAAGGCTTCTGCAGTCCACCACCGATATCATAAATGATCTCCCGCAGCGATGTGCCGAGCTGCACTTCGATCAGGCCCTGGCGGCGGACCTTTCCAACCAGTGAGAAGGTTTTTGTGCCGCGGTTTCCTTCCTTGCCGAACCTGTTGTACCAGTCGGGCCCGTTTCTCAGGATATTCGGGAGCGTTCCCAGTGTTTCCACATTGTTTATGATGGTCGGGCATCCGAAAAGGCCTGATATGGCCGGAAAGGGAGGGCGCGACTTGGGCATACCGCGCTTGCCTTCGATGGAGCCGATCAGCGCTGTCTCTTCCCCGCACACGAAGGCGCCGGCCCCTTCCTTCACCTTGATATCGAAGCTGAAAGCGGAATCGAGGATATGCTCGCCCAGCAATCCGTAATCTTTCATTTGCTGCATAGCCTCGTTGAGACGCTCTATTGCGAGGGGATATTCGGCCCTGATGTATACGATGCCATGGCTGGCCCCGATTGCGTAGCCGGCAATCAACATGCCTTCGAGCAGCGCATGCGGGTCCGACTCAATGAGCGACCTGTTCATAAATGCTCCGGGGTCGCCTTCGTCGGCGTTGCAGATCAGATACTTCTGGTTGCCCGGGGCGTTTCTACAAACAGTCCATTTCTTATACGTGGGAAAACCCGCGCCGCCGCGACCCCTCAGGCCCGCCCGGCGGACAACCCCGATAACATCGTCCGGCGACGTCTGCAGGGCATTCATGAATCCCTGGTATCCATCAACAGCGAGATACTGGTCGATCTGCTCAGGATCGATGAGGCCGCAGTTCCGGAGCACTATGCGTACCTGCGGCTTTAACATCGGCAATTCGAAGAATCGAGGTATGCCGTTAAATGGCTCTTTGCCGAAATGGCCAATCGCGCCCTTGGTATAGGGCACGGATTCACCGACGTGCGAACCGAGAATAACCGGTAGTGTTTTGGTGGTGACGTTGTTGTAACTCACCCTCGGCTGACCGGGCATCTGCACATCAACGAGAGGCTCAAGATAACAAGGGCCTATACAGCCCACCTGAACGACCTTTGCGGTCAGCTCGTTCTCCTTGAGCCAGCGGTTGGTCTGCGCCAGAAGCTGAACCGCACCCGCGGCGCGGCCGCACGAAGCCGCACCGATGTAAATGATCGGTTCTTCATTCTTCTGAAAAACTTCCCACTTCTGTTTGGCCGATTCTATTCTCTTCGTTAGATTATTCATAGAACTTCAATAGCTCCGATAGTTTGTTGACTGCAACCCGACTGTAAATTCTCTTATCGATCTGCACCACTGGGGAAAGGGCACAGCACCCTAAACACGCAACCCGCTCCAGGTCGAAACGTGCGTCCGGCGTCGTATCTCCGCATTTGACTCCCAACACGTTTTCCAGCGTGTCAAGCACTGTGGCGCCGCCCCTCACATGGCAGGCCGTCCCCAGGCAGACCCGAAGGGAGTGGCGCCCCGGCCTCGTGAACCTGAACTGGGCATAGAATGAGGAAACTCCGAAGATCTGGTTCTCGGAGATGCGCAAATACCGGGATATATCTTTGACCGACTCCGGCGAAATATAGCCGAGTTCCTTCTGGACATCCTGGAGAATCGGGATGAGATTCTCCGGCCTTCTGCTATGTTTCACCAGTATGGCATCAACCGTTTCAGGCATAATGCTCCTCCGCACGATGACGTGATCGTATTTTCTGACGCACAGGATAGTTCACTTTTTCACAATATTGAGCCGACTTAACCGTATGGCCGCACGTACACCATACGTCGCCTGTTGATTGGCCGACATGCACTCCCCCTACTTTCTTTTTAATTGATGGGCCTGCTTATGTCAAGAGAATTCTAACGGGTTTGCGCACAGCCCCATTTTACGCGGGTGGAGCAGCCTGTATGTGACCTTACACAGCGTAAAGCAGAAAACGAGATTATTTGCGTTCGGTGGTCGTGTGAAATTAAGAACGATCAGATGCACATTTTGAGCACTTTCAATGCGCGGTTCGGCCAGACAATCTTTGCACGCGTACTAAACACCGATTTTCGCGGAGCTATAACCGTCATTTTGAGATAAGATTTTGATGCCTCCATCATTGGAACTTCAGGTTCAGTTTGGTGCCGTCGAGCCAGGAGATGGTCTGCGGCAGTCGATGCCAGGGAACATCTCGGAGGATCGGGTTATGCGCCCTGCGGGGGTAGGTCACTTGCACCTCGCCGGATGTGATGTGGACGTCGGCCTTGCCCCTGATAAAATGGCGAAAGATCTTCTGGGCGTCGCACTGTTCAAAGCCCCTGAGCTTTTGGGCCAGCATGCTGTAGAGGGTGTCGGCGATCATGGTCATCAGGATGTCGAAGTGCACCTTCACCAGAATGGGAGAAGACAGGGCGTTGAGATTGAAAAATTTGACCGCCTCGGAGATGACATTCTCCACCCGCCACCTGCGGGCGTAATCGCTGACGATACGTTCTGCCGGAGCCGTAAGATCGTTGGTGATCAGGAAAGCCGGCTCCTCGCGGCCATTTCCCCGGAGGATGATCTGCCGGACCTGCCCTTCATAATCTTTGAGAGGGACAAGGGATTGATGGATGTAAGGATCGGGGTATTTCCGTTTGTCGTGGGGGATGTGGATCTTCTCCCATGGTTTGAGTTTATCCAGGTTCCCTACCAGTTTCTTCCCCCGCC
>JADGQN010000364.1 GCA_017881765.1 Syntrophobacterales bacterium
CCGGGAGACGGCTCCGATGGAGAGGCACTCAGTTCCTACCTGGGCATGCTCGACCGAAAGCTCTCCATAATCCTCGATCTGTTAACGAAGTCAAGATTGGATGATCTCTACACAAGGCGGTACGTGGAGGTGGAGATCAGCGGGTCAGGACTCTCCTTCATATCTGATGTGCCGTTACCGGAAAACGGATACGCGGAGTTTCACTTGATGTTGCCCGTCTTTCCTTACCCGAACATTCCGGTACTCTGCCGGGTTGTGAGGAATGTGAAACATGAGGAAGACTCCCGCGTCGATTGGGAGATAGCGTGTAAGTTTCTTGCCATTAACGACTCTGATCGGGATTTGCTCGTCCAATATATCTTTGGAAGAGAGCGTGAGCAGATACGGTCGGAAAAGGGCCTCGAGGATCGATAACCTATGGATATGGCGACGATTTTAGGACTGGTCTTGGGTATAGGGGCGTTACTGGGCTCTTTTCTCATGGAGGGCGGCCATCTTGGCGCTCTCATCCAGCTGCCGGCCATGCTTCTGGTCATTCTGGGGACGTTCGGCGCAGTGATAATAACCACCTCCTTGAGCCAGGTAAAGGCTTTACCGGAAATCATCAAGATTGCCGTTTTCGAAAAGAGACTCAACCCCCAGCAATTGATAGAGCTTATCTATGAGCTCGCGCAAAAGGCCAGAAAGAATGGCCTACTCAGTCTCGAGAAAGACCTGGCGAGCATCAAGGAGCCGTTTCTGAAAAATGCCCTGCAGTTGGCAATAGATGGCTTCGAGACAAACAAAATCAAGGAGATCCTCGAAATAGAGATGTCATACGTTGAGGAGAGACATAAATCAGGGGCTGCTTTCTTCCAGAAACTGGGAGGCTTCTCTCCGACGCTGGGCATCATGGGTACTGTTCTTGGTTTGATCCACGCGCTGTCAAACCTGGAGAACAGCTCAAACATCGCCTCTTCTATTGCCGGCGCATTCATTGCTACGCTGTGGGGTGTTGCCCTTGCCAACCTCATCTATCTTCCCATCTCAGACAAATTGAAGGCCAAACATCAGGACGAAGGCCTCTGCCTCGAAATCATCACGGAGGGAGTGTTGTCTCTGGCCATGGGCGATAACCCCAGGGTCATCAGAATGAAGCTGCTCTCCTTCCTGATCCCCGGCATGCGGCAGGAGGAAGATTGATGAGAAAGAAAAAGCCGGAGGAACACGAGAACCTTGAGCGGTGGCTTATCACGTATGCCGACCTGATTACCCTCCTTTTGGCTTTTTTCATCTTGATGTATACCATGTCCAAACAGGACTCCAAGAAGTATCAGGAGGTAGCGGCCCACCTGAAGGCCATATTCAGCGGGAGTACCGCGGTGCTGGCAACGGGCAATGTGGCAGGAAAAGTACCTATAGAACTCTCGTTCAAGGGCGGTGCGGAGAATGTGGCAGCCCTCAAGGAACAGCTGGAGAAAGAGTTGCGGGAGATAGGAGACAAAGGTGCCGGCGATACCATGCAGAAGATATCCCTGATTTCCGACGAAAGGGGTCTGGTCGTACGGGCCATGGAGAAGGCTTTTTTTGACACGGGTAAGGCAGACCTGACGTCCAGGGCGCGAAGCGCCCTGGACGGTATAGCACCGGTGCTTAAGAATATGCCCAATCACGTGCGAGTGGAGGGCCACACCGATAATGTCCCGATCAACACCAGCGAATTCAGGTCCAACTGGGAGCTTTCAGTGCGGAGGGCGACGGAGGTGGTACGGTGCCTTATAGAACAGCATGGGTTCCCGCCCGACCGCATTTCCGCCTCAGGTTACGCCGAGTATCGTCCCATTGCATCCAATGACGCTCCCGAGGACCGGGCAAAGAACCGCAGGATCGAGATCGTAATCATAAAGACGGGTGAGGGCGAGAATCAGCCCAAACAGCCGGTTGCGGCCCCTCCACAAGCGCAAACGCCCACGAAGTAGCTCCCTCGTTCCAGAACTGGTCCTCCCATGCTGCAAGAGTGATTCTTTCACGGATTTTGTCCTAGCCGCCCGGTGATCAGCCAGGCAGTTGGGGCGTCGCATTTCCACTCGATTCACTACCCCATGTCATGGGCCTTTTTGACAAGCCCGGGTAGATCGTTTAAAATGTCTTTCAAGCCATGGCGCTCATAAGGACTACTCTACTGCCCCTAAAGGAAAGCGTGCTCTTCCCTTCAATGATCACTCCTTTCGTTTTCCAGGACGAACTTTATATCAAACCATTTACCGAATCTCTGGAATCGGACCTCTCACTGGGTTTTGTCGCCATGAAGGACTCGGGCGTGCGGGAACCTACGTTTAAGGATCTCCATGCTATTGGCACAACCGGCAGGGTGCTTCACTATTCGGGGGATGAAAAGAATCAACTGCGGGTAATCGTTGAGGGCAAGCAGAGGTTCAGGCTCAGAAAGATCCTTGAGGATACGCCTTACCTGGTAGGAGAGGCGGAGTTGATTAACGAGTCAGGGAAACCTAACCTGATCACCGAGGCCCTCACCCAGAGCATAAACGCCCTTTTCAAAGTCTGCTTGAGCTTTGGCGCTCCGCTATCCGAAGAGGTGGTGAGGTTAATAGGCAACGTTGAACGACCCGGCAAGCTCGCCGATCTCATGGCCACTTATCTGGCCAATGACGTGGCAGAGCAGCAGGATATCCTGGAAACCATGGACCCGGGAGAGCGGCTCAAGAAGGTATTCCTACTCTTGAGTAAAGAAGTTCAGTCGCTGCAGATCAAGGCGAAGATTCAGCTGGAAGTCGCCAAGGAGATAGGTAAGTCGCAGAAAGACTTCATGCTTCGGCAGCAGATGAAAGTCATACAGAGGGAGTTGGGGGAGGACGATACCCATCTCGACGATGTAAAGGAGCTCAAAGAGAGAATTAAGGCCAGCGGTATGCCGGAGAAGATCGGTGAAACCGCTCAGAAGGAACTGGCCCGTCTCGAACGCATGAATCCTGCGTCTGCCGAGTATACAGTATCGAGAACGTACCTTGACTATTTGACAAGCATACCCTGGGCCAGACGAACAGAGGATAGCCTGGATATAAACAACGCGCAGGCGATTCTGGATGAGGATCATCATGGCCTGGAGAAGGTCAAAGAGAGAATTCTCGAGTTTCTTGCAGTGAGAAAGCTGAATGAAAGTATGAAGGGGCCTATCCTCTGTTTTGCCGGTCCCCCGGGGGTCGGCAAAACATCCCTTGGCATGTCTATAGCCAGGGCGACCGGTAGAAAGTTCGTGCGTATGTCCCTCGGGGGAATTAAGGACGAGGCGGAGATCAGGGGCCACCGGAGGACGTACGTGGGCGCTATGCCTGGAAGGATTATCCAGGAGTTGCGCAGGGCAGAGACGAATAACCCCGTATTGATGCTTGATGAGGTGGATAAGCTCGGGAATGACTTCCGGGGCGATCCGGCGTCAGCGCTTCTTGAAGTGCTCGACCCTGAGCAGAACCATTCCTTCAAAGATCACTACCTTGATGTCCCTTTTGATCTCTCCAGCGTGATGTTCATAACGACCGCCAACCTCCTTCATGCCATCCCGGCGCCTCTGCGTGATAGAATGGAGGTTGTTCAGATCTCGGGATATACTGAGGAGGAAAAGGTTAAAATTGCCCTGGAGCACCTTGTCCCGAAGCAGAAAAGGGAGAATGGGCTTGGCAGAGAGGAGATTACGTTTGACGAGGGAGCTGTACAAACCCTTATACGAGACTATACGCGAGAAGCCGGTGTCCGCAATCTCGAGCGGGAAATTGGGTCGGTGTTCAGAAAATGTGCCAAGGCGCTCGCGCAAAAAGGAGAATGCCCACGGCTTGTTGATGAGGCGGCAGTCCGTCTCCTGCTTGGCCCGCCGAAATTTCACGCTACAGCCATCGACGCTACAGGTAAACCGGGTGTGGCATGCGGATTGGCCTGGACAGAGACAGGCGGCGAAATTATATTTATAGAAGCCAGGACGATGAAAGGACGATCGGGATTGCTGCTCACAGGTTCCCTGGGAGATGTCATGAAAGAGTCTGCCCAGGCTGCCCTCAGTTACTTGCGATCCAATGCCGAAAGACTCGGTCTGGATCCTGCCTTCTACGACGAACACGATGTCCACATCCATGTGCCACAGGGCAGTATCCCGAAGGATGGACCTTCGGCAGGCATTACCATCCTGGTTGCGCTTGTCTCGATGCTGAACAATATACCTGCGAGGCAGACGGTTGCCATGACCGGTGAACTGACCCTTTCCGGAGAAGTCCTGCCCGTGGGCGGGATAAAAGAGAAGGTGCTTGCTGCTCTGCGTCACGGCACAAAAGAGATTATTCTCCCCTGGAGAAACAGGGAGGATCTTTCTGAAATTCAGCCCGAACAGCTGGCATCACTGAAAATAATGCTGGCGAAAGACGTTGAGGATGTTTTATCCTATGTGTTTAAAGGAACGAACCGGGAGCTTGAAGACAGTATTCGCTCCGTGGACGCATGAGTTTGTCTGCAGGGCGGGGGCTTGACCCGGCCAAATAGCGGCCGGTAAAAGGTGATCATGCCGTTCGATCTTATCGTAATTGGTGAAATACTAAGAAAGGCCAGAGAGGAACAAGGCTTGACCATGGAGGAAGCCTCTGAAATCCTTTATCTGAAGAAATCGGTCATCCGCGCGATCGAATCCGGTGATTGGACCGCATTGCCCCACGCTATTTATGTGAAAGGATATAGCACACAGTATGCAAAGTACCTGAAGGTCTACGACCGGATAGCTCCCGAACTTGCGAAGGAGCAAGAGACGCCACAGGTTCATCC
>JADGQN010000070.1 GCA_017881765.1 Syntrophobacterales bacterium
TCGCCTACGGCGGCACCAGCAACCCCGACCATTCCCAAATCAAGGATCTCGGGCTGCGCGAGATCTCCCATGGCGAGGACGCGGGCGAATACTGTCAAGATATGTCCCTCCTTAGCCCATTCAGGGGACTGCGCTGTGCGTTGATAAAGTGGGTGACGAAGGGATCCGCCGGTGTTCGGAAGAACTCGTCAAGTCTACCTCTCTGCACGATCTGCCCGTCGCGGAGCAGGACTATCAGGTCGCCGAAGAAGGCGGCCTCGCCCATGTCGTGGGTGACGAGTATGACTGTTTTTTTCAATGACTGAAAAATCAGCTTCAAATCGGTCTGCAAATCCGCGCGGATCATGGGGTCAAGCGCACCGAGCGGCTCATCCAGAAGGAGCACGTCAGGATCGAGCATCAGGGCGCGCATCAGACTTACCCGCTGTCTCTGGCCTCCCGAGATCTGCGCGGGGAAACGGCTGAGCCCGTCGATGGGAAAGCGCGCAATCTCGGCAAGCTCGTGGAGTCTTTTCCCGATCCGTGCAGTATCCCATTTCAAATGACGCGTCATCAGCGTCACATTATCGCTTGCGGTGAGATGTGGGAATAATCCGCCTTCCTGAATCACATAGCCCATCTTCTGCCGCAGCGAGAGAACCACATCCGGCAAAACTTCGTTTCCCTCGAAATAGACGTGGCCGCCGTCAGGCCTGATGAGACCCATGACAAGGCGGAGTAGCGTAGACTTACCGCAGCCGCTGGGGCCGATCAAAACCGTCGTCTTCCCGGCAGCAACCTGTAAGCTGATTGAGTTTACAGCTTGAACTTTCCCATAGGTTTTCGCACAATCGCGGAATTCAATGACTGGATGCACAGAGAGATTTACGTCGGTCATGGCGCCGGCCCCAAGTAGGGAGTATCAATAGCTCTTACTGACTCCTGTCGGGATGATACCACGTTAGCGACAAGATACAAAACGGACGTTGTTGACGGAAGTATTGATCACTTCTCCTAACCGCTGTAAAGTCTTTTCTATATGCTCGTCGGTATTCTCAATGCCTAAGGAGAATCTGAGGGCACAGTGTGCTTCCTCTTCGGAGAGCCCCATGGCCAACAGGACATGAGACGGCTCGGGAGAGCCCGATTTGCAGGCCGAACCGGAGGAGAAGAAAATCCCCTGGGCGTCGAGCGCAAGGACCAACGACTCGCCACGTATGCCGGGAAGAGTGACATTGAGCGTGTTGGGCAATCTCTTTTCCGGATGACCGTTGAGCATGACATTGGGCGCTATACGCAGTATGCCCTCGTAGAGCCTGTCCCGCATGCGTCGAAGCCTGTCCTGCATCTCGTCCAGGCGATGAGCGGCTAACCCGGCTGCCCGTCCCGTCCCTACTATGCCCAGCGTATTTTCCGTTCCTCCGCGCAAGCCGCCCTCCTGCTTTCCTCCATGGATGAGCGGGCCTATTTCCACTCCTTTGCGCACATAGACCGCACCGGTACCTTTTGGCCCGTGAAACTTGTGGCCGGAGAGCGTGAGGAAATCAACACCCCAGGCCTGCACATCAACGGGTATTTTGCCGACCGCCTGAACCGCATCCGTGTGAAACAGCACGCCTTTATCTCTGGCAATCCGGGCCAGCTCTTCGATAGGCTGAAGCGAGCCGGTTTCATTATTGGCCGCCACTATGCTCACGAGGCAGGTCTTCTCACAAAGGGCCGCAGCCAGCTGTTCCGCACTGACGATCCCGTTTCTGTCAACCGGAAGATAGGTTACTCTGAATCCCTGTCCTTCCAGCCACTGGCATGTATTGATCACGGATGGATGTTCGACGGAGGTTGTGATTATATGGTTCTTAGAGTTCGCATGAGAGAAGGCCACGCCTTTAATCACGAAGTTATTCCCTTCGGAACCGCCGCTGTTGAATATCAGGCGGCGCGGGGTGCAGTTGATCAGGAGAGCGAGGCTCTTGCGCGCTGCTTCGATCGCGTCATGGGATTCTTTTCCCGCGCTATGAATGCTCGACGGATTGCCGTAGCAGCTTGCGAATTCCGCCATCGCATGCTTCACGTCGGCGTCCAGGGCCGTGGTTGCGTTATTGTCGAGGTATATGCGGCTCGGGGCTATCTCTTTCTCTACCTTGTTGTCGAGCGCATACTCGCCGGAACTGGCGATGTGCCTGGCCTCGGAATGCGCGATTTTTGTGACGTCGCAGAGCAATGCTTTGTATGCGGGGAATCCGGAAATGGGATCGTAATTATTCAGGTCCGTCAGCTCATTTACGCAGGCGTCCCGCCAATCAGTGGAACCCAAGGCTCCACCTCCCGCCCCGCTCGCCTCTATGGCGCCTTCGGCGATATCATCGGTGACAACGACATACATCGCAACCTGTCCGCGCAATGTTTTTATCATGACCTTGTCGCCGCTGCTGATCCCGCGCCTCGCGGCATCCACCACATTCATCATCACCGTTGGAGCCGGACGCTCTTTTGCCAGGGCCGGAACGCTGTGATGCAGCGTGTGCAGATCGACGTTGTGGCGCGCTCCGGAATTAAAGACGAGGGGAAATCGCTGCGCCAGCTCTGGCTTTGAGGCCGGACTTTCCCTCGGTTCAATATAACGGGGAAGCGGGTCGTAGCCGTATTCTTCCAGCACGGATGAGGCTATTTCGAATTTGCCCGACGGGGTCTCGAACCCCGGCTTCCCATCTTCCCGCAAGGAACCCTTTTCCCACTTCTTGTACTGCATCATTACCTGAGGGGCCTGCACCATCCCGCCTGCATCCCGTACATCCTTCTGGGTAAAGCCGGAACCGGAAAGCACGTATGAAAGCAGCTCTTTTTCGGTCTGCGGATAGAGGTGGCCGTAGCCGAGCCGCCGGGTGAGCTCCGCCAGGATAAAAAAGTCATAGCGGGCTTCACCGACCGGTTCAATCATTCTCTCGCGCACCTTGAAGATCGAATCGTACACCATGTATGACTCCACTTCGTAGTAGGTGGCCGCGGGAAGAACAATATCGGCGTATGCCATGTCCGCCGTCCATTGACGATCGACGCAGACAAGGAAATCGAGTCCGTTGAGGGTCTTTCTCCAGATGCTCGATTGCGGCCAGGAGGTAATGATCGAAGCTCCGAGGCTTATCAGCATCCTGATGTGATAGGGATCCTTCTCCAGGACGGCTTTGGGAAGGGCTATGGCGTGAAATTCCCCCCGGTATTTGGTGTAGAGAGGAAAGTCATTGTGGCCGGCCGCTTTGTGAACCTGCGGATTCGATACCAACCCTGCCCGGTTGATCGGGAATTTATTTTGTTTCATCTTGAAGCACTGACCGCCGGGGACATCCAATTGGCCCGCCAACGCCCACAACGTCAGTATGGCCCGGATGGTCTGCACGCCGTTACCGTTGTATTCCAGACCGCTGTACATTACGGGCGCTACGCCATCGGTCCTGGCCATGGTCGTCGCAAGAGATCGCACTGTTTCAGCCGGAACTCCCGTGATGCTTTCCACGTATTCCGGCCTGAAGTGCTGCACGTATTCATTAAACTCATCAAAACCCGTGACCCAGTTCTTTACGAATCGTTCGTCGTACAGCTCTTCTTCGATCAGCACGTTGCACATGCCCAGCGCCAGGGCGCCGTCCGTACCGGGCCTGATGGGGATCCACTCGGCGTTCGCGTATTTCGCCATCGAGGTCTTCCGGGGATCGATCACGACAATTCTGGCGCCGCGTTTATGCGCCGCCTGAATTCTCAGGAAATCATCGGGCGGGCAGTGAGCGGCCGGATTCTTTCCCCAGACCACGATGAGCCCGGCGTTCTCGATATCGGAGAACATATCGATGTACATGCTTCCCATCGTCACGTGAGGCGCAATCATCGCGAACGCGACGTAGCAGAGCGCTCCCACCCCCAGGGTGTTTGGCGAGCCGAAGGGAAAGAGCACGCTGGAGGCTGATGAAACAGCCACCCCGGCAGGTTGATACACGTCACACAGGGCGCGGTCGAAGCTTCCGCTTCCGGTATAGATCGCGGCTGCTTCGGGACCGGATTCGGCTTTCACCTGGTTAAGCTTCGTTACGATTTCATCGTAGGCCTCATCCCACGAAATCCTTTTGAATCCGTAACTCCCTTTCGGCCCATTCCTCCGCATTGGATATAAAATTCTGTCTTTGGAATAGATGATTTCGGGTGAATGTTCGCCAACCCTGCAGATCATGCCAAAGGGAGAAGCACCATCAGCCCGGACTGCGGCTATGCGGCCTTCCTGATCGTAAGAAACGACGACGCCGCATCCTGCCGAGCAGATGCCGCACATGCCGGACTTTTCATTTGGCTGGAGATTCATCTCCCGTCTCCTGCTACTTTACTGTTTGGATCACTACGGGTGCATTCCCCGCGCCTTGCCGCGTGTGCTGTTATTCCGGCGGTAGCGAAGCATCCTGTAAGGAATGCCGGAATCCAGAAACCGGCCTGGATGCCGGATCAAGTCCGGCATGACGCGCTGATACCCCGCTGCTTGCGGCGGGGTCGTTCATTGACGGAACTCCCGTCTGGCGTATAACGCTACGGCAAAATAAGCGGCCGGGTCAGTCCACACCCCGACCGAATCGAAGCCGGCCCCGGCTGCCACTCCGTCAAACTCATCTACACTGTATTTGTAAGAGCTCTCGGTGTGGGTCCGCTCAAACTTATCGAACCGGACGCGCTCGTTGGCAATCCTGACTTCCTGCGCAGACAGGCTCTCCAGGTGCATTTCAACCCGGCCGCGTGCCTCGTCGTACCGGGCTACGTGGCGGAAGGCTTTCACATCAAAATCGGCCTTGAGCTCGCGATTGAAGCGAGCGAGCAGATTCAGGTTGAACGCGGCAGTCACACCCTCTGAGTCGTTGTAGGCCTGATGAAGTAGATTGGGATCCTTTTTCAGATCGTATCCGATCAGGAGGGCATCATCTTTGCGCAGAAGTTCGTGAAATTGCCGCAGCAGGCGACATGCGTCCGGCGGATCGAAATTGCCAATGCTGGAACCGGCATAAAATATGACACGCCTTCCGACCTCTGGTAAAAACGATTCAAGGCTATCCAAGGAGACAACGAAATCCATTCCTACGGCATGTACCGAAACGTCAGGAAAACCGCGCGCGACCCTGAGCGCCTGGCTCCGCAAATATTCCGTCGAAATGTCCACGGGAATGAAGCTGGAGACCTTTCCCGTCTCCAGTAAGAGTCTCCCCTTGTGACATGCCCCGGCGCCAAGTTCGATGACGCAGAGGTCTCGTCCGAGTCGATCCAGTATGGCATGCGCGTGTCGCTCCAGAATTGAAGTCTCAGTGCGTGTCGGGTAATACTCGGGTAATTCGCAGATCTGATCGAACAGCCGCGACCCCTCCTCATCGTAGAAATACTTGGGTGAAATCGTTTTAGGAATGGTTTTAAGCCCGGCAATTACGTCCTCTTCCATGCTTCGCGAATCTACATCGATCTGGGTCAGCGTGAAGTTCGCCCGGCTGTGAAGACCGGCCCACTGGGTTGTCTGTAATTGAATGGCTTCCATAGTATGACCTCTCCCCACTGTACAAAATATCGCGATCGCGACCCCGCGGATAATTCAGGGCAAGAACGGCTGCGGAGCCTCTTTAAAACAATCCGCCGTATGATCATTCACCATGCCGACTGCTTCATGCTTCACGTCTATTTCTCAGATGCCTTGCCGCTTAGAAAGCTAATCTAAGTCGGAGAACTCAGCATGTCAAGCAATGGCAGAACCGAAGCAGCCATTGCCTTCTCGGCTTCAGGCCATCGTTTCGTCTACGTAGCAGTAGCGCCAGTCTTCACCCGGCTCGGCCGGCCTGATCACTTCATGGCCGGTCTTCTGGTAATGTTTGTTGGCGTGCTTGCCGATCGATGAGTCGCAGCAGCCCACGTGCCCGCACACGAGGCACTTACGCAGGTGCACCCACGCCTGGCCGATCTTCAGGCACTCCTCGCAGCCCTGGGTGTGTGCCTTGGGCTCGGGTACCGGAACGCTCTTCATGTGTTCACATATCGACATCGGATCTCCTCTGAGGGACTGAAGTTCTCCCTTCCGTGATGCGGGCGATCCTCCGCTATTTGCGCCGTGTGGGCGGAGGTTTCTTGTACGTGAACGCCTTTGCATCCCATCCGCCGAGGGTTGTCGCGACACCGTAGACACCGTCGAGGAAAGCGAGGATCGTCTGACGGGGATCACCGCTGGTGCGAACGGCCTCGTAGGGCATCACCCACTCACCCATCGCCTCGACCCACCCCGCGTGCTCGGACCCGACCGGGGCGTTCTCGCACCCATCCGGCCGCGGGACGAGGTATCCGTAGAATGCGGGATACGGGGTGTTGTCGTCGCCGGGCCAGAAGCCGGCGTTCATGTGTTCGGCGTCGAGGTCGTAGTGCATGATGTAGCCGCGGTCGTCGGGTGCCTCTTCATGTTTTCCTGTAAACAGCAGTACTGCGAAGTCAAAGCCGCCCCACCAGAACTGCACGCCGCTGCGGCCGAAGAACCGCGAGCGGAATTCCTGGAGGACCGAGTTGATCGAGGCGAGAACCCGGCAGAAGCGCTGCGCGTCCCCGGCAACAATCGTGCAGTCGTGTCGGTTCTGTGAGAATAGTGTGGTGTCGGTAACCTCCTGGGGCTTCTCCCAGATATCGAGAACGAGGCCCAAGCCGGCGAGGGCATCCCGGAAACCAGACCAGATGTCGGCGACGCAGCGGTCGGTACCCAGCGGCACAGTCGCTTTGCGTCCGTCACTCACGCGGATCCAGATGGCGCTGTCGTATACGTCGATGCCCATCGATACGTTGTCTGTGCCATATGGCATCGCAGCCGTGGTGAATCCCCGACCGTCGAGATAGAGACACGCGTGAAGCCACTCCGGCTGGGGTGGTGAAAGCGCCAGCCTCGCTTTGCCGATCATCTGCGCGCATAAGTGGAGCGTCTTCTTAGTGGGCATCCATGCCTCGTACGGAAGGGCCGGCCATGCGTCGTGATTCATCATATCTCCTTTATTACCGCTATTACCGCGGGTCCAGAAACCCGTTTCATAGCTGAACTTCTGAGTGTTGATTCCTCTGTCACCCGACGCTTGATCGTTTACGCCTTGATGAACGCGAGCAGCTCCTCGTTGACCTGGTCCTTAAGGGTCGTGCACATGCCGTGCGGCGCGCCCTTGTAGATTTTCAGCGTCGCGTTCTTGACGATCTTGGACGAGAGCAGCGCCGAGTCGGCGATCGGCACGATCTGGTCATCGTCGCCGTGCAGGATCAGGGTCGGCACGTCGATTTTCTTGAGATCCTCCGTAAGGTCCGTTTCAGAGAACGCCTTGATGCAAAAGTACGAGGCAGGAAAGCCGGCCATTATGCCCTGGAGCCAGAATGACTCGCGCACGCCCTCCGAAATCTTCGCGCCCGGCCTGTTATAGCCGTAGAACGGCATGCTGAGATCCTTCCAGAACTGCGAGCGGTCAGTGACGACACCCGCACGTAGCTGGTCGAACACCTCGATCGGCAAGCCGCCGGGGTTGGCGGGTGTCTTCAGCATCAGCGGCGGGATGGCGCCGATCAGCACGGCTTTCGCCACCCGTTTCGTGCCGTGGCGGCCGATATAGCGCGCTACTTCGCCCCCGCCCGTGGAGTGGCCGACATGGATGGCGTTTTTCAAGTCGAGCGTTTCGACGAGTGCCGCAAGGTCATCCGCGTAAGTGTCCAGGTCGTTTCCGGTCCACGGCTGGCTTGAGCGGCCGTGGCCGCGGCGGTCATGCGCGACGCAGCGGTAGCCGCGGGAGGCCAGAAAGAACATCTGGTCCTCAAAGGCGTCCGCGTTCAACGGCCAGCCATGGCTGAAGACCACGGGTTGTCCTGAGCCCCAATCCTTGTAATAGATCTTGATGTCTCCAGTGTTCTCTTTACCGACAGTAATGTAATTCATTAGAAGTCTCCTTTCCTGGTCAGAGGTTTCTCATAACGTATTCAAAAGATATCACTGCATATTTGAAAATAGCGCTTAATGAGGTATTGTCAAGTGCGAAACCCCGCATCCTAAGTTTTTCTGCGCCGTCCCATCCTTACTATTTCATTGGATGTAAATCTGCCGAACGCAACCCTACCGGTGCAAGCCTGGTCCATGCGAACCCTGGAAAGTTGTTGGGGTTGCCCTTCAGGATGAGTCCGGGTATAATCAAGGGTGCCCAGAATCATTGCTTGCGTCGACATGGACGCCTTTTTTGCCTCCGTGGAGCAGCGGGACAACCCTGATCTCAGGGGTAAGCCCATAGCCGTCACGGGCGCGGGAGAGAGAACGGTCATAACGACCTCTTCATACGAGGCGCGGAAATACGGGGTCAAAACGGCCATGACCGTATACGAGGCGAAGCGGCTCTGCCCATTTATAATCCTCGTTACAGGAGACAACAAGAAGTACGCTCAAATCTGTACACAGCTTGAAGAAATCTGCCTCCGGTTCACCCCGGATATCGAAATCTATTCCATTGACGAGGTCTTCCTCGACATCACCGCCTCCCACCATCTCTTCAGTGGTCCCGACAATTTGGCGCGGACTCTCAAGGGCACGGTGAAGAACGAGTTGGGGCTTACCTGCACGGTGGGCATGGGGCCAAACGTTCTCATCGCCAAGCTCGCCAGTGACCTTGCAAAACCAGATGGTCTGCGATGGGTAGATGATGAAACCGTCCCATCCGTCCTCGAGCATCTTCCGGTGAAGAAGCTCTGGGGCATCGGACGCCATACCGAGGAGAAGCTCCGCGCCATGGGTATCACCACCTGCGGCGAGCTGGGAAGAGCGCCCCTTTCTCCGTTAACAAAAAGGTTCGGCATTGTCGGAGAACATCTCAAGGCCATGGGAAACGGACGGCTGGAACGGCCCTTGGAGCTCGATCCTCCGGAACCGAAATCGATCGGCCACAGCATCACGCTGCCGAAGGATATAGGGAAACGTGAGGAGCTCTTGAGCTGTCTCCTCCGGTTGAGCGAAAGGGTTGGGCGCAGGGCAAGACGTTACGGCCATAAAGGCAAGAGAATCACGCTCACGGTGCGGTATGGGGATTTCACAACCTTTACGCGACAGGCCACCTTGCCCGCCTACACGAACGATACCGGCGATATCTATCGCTCTGCCGTCGCTATCCTCGATGGGATACGCCTGCGCAAAAGCGTGCGCCTCCTCGGTATTTCTCTCTCAAGCATCGGGCAAGATGCGGAGCAGATGACCCTCTTCCAAGAAGAGGACCGGGAGAAAAAGGCCGCACTCACAAAGGCCGTGGATATTGTCAACGACAAGTTCGGCGAACATGCGGTTACCTTCGCGTCAACGATCACTCAGGAGAAAGAGCATAGGGTTATTTCCCCGGCATGGCGGCCATCAGGGGTGAGGAAGAGTGATGTGTGACGAGCGCTTTTAACAGGAAAATTAAATCATAAATGCGCCGCCGTTCACGTCGAGGGTCACCCCCGTCACAAAGGGCGAATCGAGCAGGTACTCAAAGGCGCGGGCCACATCGTCCGATGTTCCGAGGCGAGGCACAAGAACTTTTTCCTTCAGTACGGCCTTCTTTTCATCCGACCAGTCTGCGAATATGCCTGCATCTTCGATAAAGGCCGGCGCAATAGCATTTACGGTAACGCCATACGGACCCAGCTCTCTCGCCGCATAGCGCGTCAGTCCTAACATTCCGGCTTTGGAAGCCGCGTAGTGCGGTCCGATCACGCCGCCACCCCTCGCTGCTATGGATGATATGTTCACGATACGACCGAACTTCATCTCCTTCATACCCGGTACAACCTGCCGACACCAGTAGAATGCGCCGCTTAGATTGATACGAATCGTCTCATCCCATTCTTGCACGGATATTTCTTCGAGCAATTTTGCGGGCATAATACCGGCGTTGTTGACAAGAACACTGACCGCTCCGAGTTCGCCGTGAACAGTGCGATGATGGGCGGCCACCGTATCCGGGTCGCCCGCATCTCCCCTGAGCGTCAGGATGTGCTGATCCGCCGTCTTGCGGCCATCCAAGTATTGCATAGCCCTCTCAGCCGACTTCTCATCATCTTTATAAGTTATCGCCAGTGAAAAACCCCTCTGTAACAACCGATCGGCGATGACCAGGCCAATGCCCCGGGTTCCCCCGGTTACGACGGCAATTGATGCATTCATATATTGGCTCCTCGTTTCAGCACCCTATGACTGGTTGCAGCAGATTTCTCTATACCCTGATGGGGTGGAAAAATCAATCCTTTCTTACCCGGAGTCTTCTCCGCCTTTCGCAAAGGCCAGGTTGATGCTCCTTATATTGTCTTTAAAACATTTCGTGCTTACTATCCAAATAGGGCTGAACACCCGATTTGCTTCTGCCTCTTTCAGCAAATATTCACCGGCAGATAGAAAGCAAGCATTTTGGCAATCGAGTCCAAGCACCTATTCCGCAGGTAACTTTGATCAGGAGGGATGGGAGTGGATAAAGCATTTTCGGGCAACTCGGGGAGAGGGGCATCAGGACAGGAGTATGAGGCAGGCGATCCTGTCGTCATCCGCGGTGACAACCTCACGATCAACGGTGTGGTGCGCGTTGCGCGCTACAAGGCGAGCGTGCGAATAACCGAAGAAGAAGAGGTCTTGAGGCGGGTTGAAGCTTCCAACGCTTACATCATCAATGCCACCCAAGCCTGCCGGCCCGTTATGGGCGCGATCCCCCCGACCTGCAGACCCATCTACGGTGTCACCACGGGCTTCGGAGGCATGGCTAACGTCTTCATTTCGCCGGAGATGGCCGGCGAACTGCAGCAGAATCTCATCTTCTTCCATAAGGTAGGAGCGGGCAAGCGACTGCCCCTTTCCGACGTCCGCGCCGCCATGCTGATACGGGCCAACTCTCATCTGCTGGGCTTCTCCGGTTTACGGCTTGAGTTGATCCGAAGGATCATTACGTTCTTGAACGCCAACGTGACGCCCCACGTTCGCGAGTTCGGTTCCATAGGCGCCAGCGGCGATCTCACGCCTCTTGCCGCCATCACCGGCGCGCTGATCGGCCTGGACGAGAGTTTTACCGTGGATTTTGATGGAGAGGAGATCGATTCTCTTACGGCGCTCGCCAGACTTGGCCTGCCTCGCCTGGAACTCCTCGCAAAGGAAGGGTTGGCCATGATTAACGGGACCTGTGTGATGACCGGTATCGCTGCCCAGTGTGTGCACGATGCCTGGTCATTGCTGAATTTGGCCATGGGCGCACATGCCCTTTTCATCCAGGGCCTGAATGGAACCAACCAGTCCTTCCATCCTTTCATCCATAAGAACAAACCTCATCCGGGTCAAATGCAGGCGGCTGCCTCCATGCTCCAACTGCTGGAGGGGTCCGGGCTCATCCGTAACGAACTGGAAGGCCGCCTCGAATATGAGATGGGCAAACTGATTCAGGATCGCTATTCGATCCGCTGCCTGCCCCAGTATCTGGGTCCTCTTGTGGACGGGTTAGATATGGTTACCCGGCAGGTAACGACCGAAATGAACTCCGCCAGCGACAATCCGCTCATCGATCCTGACAAGGGTATGGATTATCACGGCGGCAATTTTTTGGGACAGTACATCGGCGTGGCCATGGACCAGCTGCGCTACTATCTTGGGTTGATGGCCAAACATCTGGACGTGCAGATTGCCCTGCTCATCACTCCTGAATTCAGTAACGGCCTGCCCCCATGCCTTATCGGCAACACCGACCGTAAGGTAAACATGGGACTCAAGGCCTTACAGATTTGCGGCAACTCGATCATGCCGCTGATCACGTTTTATGGCCAATCCCTGGTCGACAGATTTCCGACCCATGCCGAACAGTTCAATCAGAACATCAACAGCCTTGGTCTCGGTTCAGCCAACCTGGCTCGGCAATCGATCGAGACCTTTCATCAGTATATGGCCGTCGCCCTGATGTTCGGCGTCCAGGCGGTCGACCTTCGTACCTATCTCGTTGCCGGCCACTACGACGCCCGCACCCTTCTGTCATCGGCTTCGTCGGCGCTTTATGAGGCTGTACGGGAGGTTGCCGGACGGCCGCCATCGCCAGACCGGCCTTACATCAGAAATGACTACGAGCAGCCGCTCGAAGAGCACATACGACGGATAGCCGCCGACATCGGGACTGGCGGGCGTATTCCTCAGTCTGCGGCCGGTTATTGGTCAGAAAGGTAAGTAGCGTTAGATTATCAGAAAAACGGAGGGTTATTTATGAACCGAGCAAGAGCGCTCATGGCCGTAGTTGCGGTGCTTATGGCGGGAATGGTGTATGGAGCGGACGACCAGATACTCCGGACGGAAAAGGAGAAGACGAGTTATGTCATAGGCGCCCAGATGGGCGCCGACATGAGGCACTACGGGATGGAAGTGGACCCTGACGTTGTGGCAAGGGGCTTCAGGGATGCCTATTCAGGCGGGAAGCTTCTTCTCAGCGACCAGCAAATGTCCGAAACAATCACCAGTGTTGACCGGATAATAGCAGCGAAAAGCGCCGCAACGATGAAGCAGGAGGCGCAAAGGAACAGACAGGAGGGAGAGGCCTTTCTTGCACAGAACGCGAAAAGGGACGGAGTGAGAACCCTGCCGAGCGGGTTGCAATACAGAGTCATGAAAACGGGCACAGGTCGTACCCCGAGATTAACGGATACTGTTGTCGTAAATTATCGCGGGACTTTTGTCGACGGTACCGAATTTGACAGCTCGTACCGGAGGGGACAACCATTCGCTTTCCAAGTTAACAGTGTAATCAAGGGATGGGTAGAGGCTCTGCAGCTTATGAGCGTTGGTGCGAAATGGCAACTTTTCGTACCGCCCCGGCTCGCCTACGGTGAACAAGGAGGGCCTCCGGCTATAGGGCCCAATGCAACATTAATCTACGAGGTGGAACTACTTTCAATAAAGTAGAAGAAAAGATCGACCATGTGCCGGCCTTGGTCACCTTGTGCTCCACAAGGTGACCAACCTTAGTATCCAATTGCGTAAGTCCTCACACTCTCTAGAGTCGTCACCCCGGTGATAGCGCAGCATCCTGTAAGGAAAACCGGGGTCCAGAAATACCTGTAGAATGTGGATTCCGGCGTTCGCCGGAATGACAGCAAGGCCATCACCAATTTTCGCAATTAGGTACTTGCCCCGGTCTTACTTGCCCTCTTTCATTCTCTTTTCGTAATTCGCCCGCACCTCCTTCAGCTCCTCAGGTGTGCGGCAGATCTGCTCAGCCTGTATGGCCTGCATATTCTTCAGTGTAGCAAAGCCATATTTGTCATTGTACTTGGTCTCACCCCACACCACATCCTCGACCACCGAGTGGTCCTGCGCCCGCATGATCTTCCAGCCCTCCGGGGTCTCCCAGGCCAGTGGCTCTCTCTCAACGGCCTTAATCACCTTCTCCGTATCCGTCGTGCCGGCGCGCTCCACGGCTGCTTTGATGAAGTAGATACCCGCATAGGTTTCTTCAGCCATGTAATCCGGCCATTCCTTGAACCTGTCATAATAGGATTTGACAAACTTACTGTTCATTTCAGAGTCAGGGGTCAGGAAGAAATAGCGCGCGGCTATATAGATGCCATCCGGCATATCCTTTCCCAGCGGAGCGAGCGTTTCCAAAGCTGCACCGTCCGGAAAGGCGAATTTTATTGTGTCGAATAACTTCATTGGTAAGGCCTGCTTGATAAAGTTGACTGCATCCATGCCCCAGAGTGGCGACCAGACCGCATCCGGCTTGGCGTCACTGATCTTCTTAATGAACTCCGTATAGTCCGGCTCTGTCAGCTTCGGCCAGAGCTCACCCACGAATTCCACGTCGGGCCGCAGTTCTTTCAGTTTGCTCTTAAACGAGGCCCATGAATCCCAGCCATAATTGTAATTCGGCCCGATGCACATCCAACGCTTGTAAGGTTTGTCTGCCACGAAATATGCGCCGGCCCTTGAGTGCATCATCGCGTTGCTCAGGGTGCCGAACATATACGGGTTGAACTGTGCACCGGTGAGCGAATCCGCGGCAGCCTGGGTCAGCACAAGCATGATCTTATGTTCCGTGATCACCGGTGAAAGAGCCGCAGCCACTCCGCTCGATGTCGGCCCGACCAGGAAATCCACCTTATCCTGAAGGATATATCTCTTTGCGATCTCAACACCCAGCGGCGGCTGCATCTTTGAGTCTGCCGTCAGGGCCGTCACCTTCCGGCCAAGTATGCCCCCGGCGGCGTTGATCTCATCTACGGCAAGCTGAACGGCCTGAAAACCATGCTTGCCGTAGCCACCCATGGGTCCTGAACTCACGAACATCACACCCAGCTTGATCGGTTTTTCCTGGGCCCACGCAGGCCCGATAAGCAAAGCAAGCACGGCACAAATCGCTACACTTCCAATCAATATATTCTTCTTCACCATAACCTCCCCCTAGAATTTAGTTGACGAAATCCTCCGCCAAAATGTGTGGTATGCCGCAGCCATAGATAGCTACTTCCAAAGAAGAGTAGGTAACATACTCGATTCTGTTCAAAAGCATGTAATGTGGAGGCTTGAGCTATACAGCAATGTTATTTGATGCAGGTCTGCCTGTCAATGTTTTTTTAAGGTGCTGCCATCTAAGCGAGGCTGAGGTTATCTCACGCCCATCCTTGCGTGGTCAGCGCGCC
>JADGQN010000365.1 GCA_017881765.1 Syntrophobacterales bacterium
AAGCAATTATAATACTCTATTCGCTATGTTTGGCATTGGTATTCCAGAGCTGGTCATTATCATCATTGTTGCTTTGCTGGTCGTCGGCCCGAGCAAACTGCCGGACCTGGCGCGCTCCATGGGGAAAGCGCTGGGTGAATTCCGAAGGCTTGCGGATGACGTGAAAGAAACGATAGAGCAAGAGATGGCGAAGGAGCCCGAGAAGGAAGAGGAGAAGCAAAAGGAAGCGCAAAAAGAGGAGCAGAAGGAAGAGCAACAGCGGGTTGAAGGGGAAATAGTGCCCGAAGGCCGGCAGGTCGCTGAGGGAGAACAGAGAGCAGAGCAAAAGGAAGAGCAGCAGAAGGCCGAAGGAGAAACGATCCCTGAAGCGCCAATAATGTGGGACGGTCACATCGTCGCCGAAGAAGGCCAGACGCAAGAGCAAAAGGAAGAGCAGCAGAGGGCTGAAGGGGAGACAGCACCCGTTGGCCGGCAGGTCGCCGGGCAGGAGCAAGAGAAGGAGACGGAAAAGGCCGAAAAGGTCGCAGAAGGTATCAGGGTAAATGAACCGCAGAAGACATGATAGACGAGAAGAAACCCTTTTTTTCCCACCTCAAAGAGCTTCGAGATAGACTGGTAGTCTGTGTCATCGCCGTCGGTATAGCGTTCATTATTTCCTACGCATTCAAGGAAAGGATCTTCGCATTCCTGATGCAGCCCTTTATTGATGTGATGCCGGCGAAAAGTTCCTTTATTTTTACCAATATCACGGAAGCCTTTATCACTTATTTCAAGATAGCCATCGTTGCCGCGATCTTCCTGGGCTCTCCGGTCCTCCTTTACGAGATCTGGATGTTCGTGGCGCCGGGCCTGTACGAGACGGAAAAGAATTACGTTTACCCGTTTATCATCTTTGGCAGCCTGCTTTTTATTACAGGCGCCTTGTTCTGTTATTTCCTCGTCATGCCCATGCTCTTTCGATTTTTCGTCGGCTACGCGTCGGAGCTCGTTGTCCCCATGCCATCCCTCAAAGAGTATATGAGCCTTGCGCTCAAGCTGCTCATCATCTTCGGCTTCATCTTTCTTATGCCCTTGGTTGCCTACTACCTCTCAAGGGCAGGGATTATCAATCACCGGTTGCTTTCGTCCAAGCGCCGGTATGCGATCCTTGGTATATTCGTTCTGAGCGCGATCATAACGCCTCCGGAGATGACGAGCCAGCTCCTCATCGTCGGCCCCCTGATAGGGCTTTACGAAATCAGCATCATTATTGCAAGGATTTTCGGAAAGAAGAAGAAAGCGCCGGAGGAGGAGAAGGCCGCGGACAATACCGAACAGAAACCCGGGGAGAGCCCTGATGTCTCAACCTAACATTGTGATTCTCGCGGCAGGCAAGGGCAAGCGGATGCACTCGAAGAGGCCGAAGGTGCTCCATGAGATCATGGGAAAACCGATGATCGAGTACGTGGTCGAAGGGGCAAAAGAGCTCTCTCCATCGAAGATCGTCGTGGTCACCGGCCATGAGAAAGAGCTGGTGGAAGAGCGTCTCAAAGAAGCGGGTCTATCTTTTGCGGCGCAGGAGGAACAGAAGGGGACAGCGCATGCCCTGCTGACCGCCGAACCCATGATTGGGGACGGCGATGGCACGGGAGATGTCCTGGTGCTTTACGGCGACGTGCCTCTTGCCAGGGCCGAAACGCTGCGCGCCTTCGTCGCATTTTTCCGGAGGTCCGAAGGTGTTGCTTTCATGACAACGGCAGTCAGCGATCCGACCGGGTATGGCAGGGTCATCATGGACGGAGAGGAGATCCGCGACATCGTGGAGGACGCCGACGCCGACGCATCGCAAAAGAAGATCAGGGAGATCAACACCGGCATCTGCATGCTGAGAAAAGGGATACTGCCGCTCCTAAAGGAGATAAGGGCTGATAACGCTAAAGGCGAATATTATCTCACCGACATATGTAAAATTGCACGTGTGCGAGGCATCAGCGTAAAAGGGTATCACCACGACGACGCCCGGGAGGTGCTCGGCATCAACACGCGAAAAGATTTATCCGAAGCAAATCGCATCATGCGGGAGAGAATCCTCGAGCAGCACATGGATCAAGGCGTTACGCTGCTCGGCGAAGGTATTTACATCGAGTCCGACGTGAAGATAGGCACCGATACGGTGATCTTCCCGTTCTCTTTCCTGCGCGGTAAAACCATAGTCGGCGAAGGAGCAACCATCGGTCCGCACGTTGTCATCAACGACTCGGTGCTGGGAGATAACGTCACCATCGAGCCTTTCTGTTCGCTCGACGGGCTGACCACGGAAGCAGGGGTCAAGATAGGGCCATTCTCGCGCATCAGGCCGACGACCATGCTCAAAGAGGGCGTCAAAATAGGGAACTTCGTCGAGGTAAAGAATTCCGTCATCATGGAAAATAGCAAGGCGAATCATCTGTCGTACCTCGGTGATGCCGACATCGGTAAAGAGGTTAACATCGGGGCGGGGACGATTACTTGTAACTATGACGGTAGGAAAAAATATAGGACGATCATTGAAGATGGCGTCTTCGTTGGAAGCAATACGGAGCTCGTGGCTCCGGTGAGGGTTGGCAAGGATGCGACTATCGGCGCGGGGTCAACGATTACGCAGGATGTCCCCGATGGCGCGCTTGCAGTGAGCCGGGTGAAGCAGAAGCATATAGAGGGATACGCGAGGAGGAAAAAGTAATGTGCGGTATAGTCGGTTACCTGGGAAACGACCGGGCATATCCGATCCTGATAGACGCCCTGAAAAAGCTGGAATACAGGGGCTATGATTCCGCGGGCATAGCAATATGGCGCAACGGGAAGATCGAAGTTGCGCGCAAGAAGGGCAAGGTCGACGAGCTGCGTGAGATCTGCGCCTCAGGCTTCGAGGGCACCATGGGGCTTGCACATACGCGGTGGGCTACGCACGGCACACCCTCTGAGAGAAATGCCCATCCGCACCGGGCGGGTGATGTGGTCGTCGTCCACAACGGCATCGTGGAGAACTATATAGAGCTGAAGGAAGGGCTGCGCAAAGACGGTCACAAGTTCCTGTCAGACACGGACACGGAAGTCATCCCGCACCTCATCACAAACCATCTCAACAAGGGCGCTGATTTTGCGGAGGCGGTGCGCTTGTCCCTGGCGGAAATTACCGGCTCATACGCCCTCGGTATCATACACGAAAAGGATAGGATGCTGATCGCCGCCAAGAAAGAGAGCCCGCTCGTGCTCGGTATCGGCGACGGTGAGTTCTTTGTTGCCAGCGATGCGCCTGCCCTGATCGGAAGGACGAACAGGTTCATATTCCTCGAGGATAACGACATCGCCGTCATGAAGGATGGCTCATTGCGCCTCATGGATGTGGAAGGAAACGAGGTCGAGAGAAAGGTCCACGTGCTCCATTGGTCCGGCGCCATGGCAGAAAAGGGCGGCTACAAGCATTTTATGCTGAAAGAGATCTTCGAACAGCCGATGGCCATCTCAGACACGCTGATCGGGAGAGTAAAGGAGGAGCAGGGAGAGGTAGAGTTTGAAGAGCTGAAACTCCCGGGCCTCAAGCGCATTAAGCGCATCTGGATGGTCGCCTGCGGCACATCGTACCACGCCTGTCTCATCGGAAAGCAGATGCTGGAGGCAAACCTGCGCATCCCCGTGGAAGTCGACATCGCCTCGGAGTTCAGGTACCGGGACCCCATCATGGGTCGCGATGAGATGCTCATCCTCGTGTCGCAGTCCGGCGAGACGGCCGATACGATCGCCGCGATGAAGGAAGGCAAAAGGAGGGGCGCCTATGTCCTCTCCGTCTGCAACGTGCTCGGCAGCACGCTGGCGCGGGATGCCGACGGTGTGATATTTACCCATGCAGGGCCGGAGATCGGCGTTGCCTCGACAAAGGCCTTCACCACGCAGGTATCGGCGCTCTATCTTCTCATGCTTCACATGGGCAGAAAACTCGGCCTCATGGGCAACGAGGTCGTGCGCGCAAGGATCGCCGACATCAAGAAGATACCGCACAAGCTCCAGACCCTCCTCGATGGAGCTGGGAGCATCGAAGAGCTTGGCCGCAAATATATGGGCTTCAAAAACTTCCTTTATCTCGGCAGGGGCATCAACTTCCCGATAGCGCTTGAAGGCGCCTTGAAGTTGAAAGAGATCTCATACATCCATGCCGAAGCGTATGCGGCAGGCGAGATGAAGCATGGACCCATCGCCCTGATCGATGAGAACATGCCCGTAGTTGTTGTTTCACCCAATGACCAGACCTACAAGAAGACGTGCAGCAACGTGGAAGAAGTTGCTGCGCGCCGGGGGAATATTCTGCTCTTCAAGGACACGGACGCGCACGAAATGGCGGCCAAAGCCAATGTCGTTTTCCACGTGCCGGCCGTGCCGTATGACCTGCAGCCTATCGTTCACATCGTACCTTTGCAGCTGTTCGCGTACCACATAGCGAATTTACTGGGGACGGACGTGGATCAGCCGAGGAATCTGGCCAAATCCGTCACAGTCGAATAGGGCGGCCGAGGCGCCTTTCGCGCCTCCCTTCGTTGCCCTTCGACCCGTTCTACTTCGACGTACCGCCAGGTACGCCTGCGCAGCCCGGGCCTCGTCACGCCTCGGTATGCATCGAAACTCGCCTCGGCCTGGAAAACAGACCCACTGACCCCCCATCGCTGACAATTATGGCGGGATGGAACACCGCCAGCGTTCGTCACGGCTCGGAGCTTCGCCGGGTACCCGTGGATTTTCACGGGTGGTGGAACCTTTTCCTCGCCGCCCGACATCATT
>JADGQN010000366.1 GCA_017881765.1 Syntrophobacterales bacterium
ACCACACAACTGTAGCAGCCGACACATTTCACCAGATTTATCAGCATACCCCATCTCATGTTGCCGACCTCGCATTCTGTTTTTTATACGCTTTAACCCTCGGCGTTGGTTCGGACGAGCCCGAAAGAGGACAAAAACGATGCTGATCCTGCCTTAACAGGGCGTTGGGGTTAATCCCCTTTCCTTTTGAAACAGGCGTCCCTCTGGCCCAACTCCCTAAACCAACCGCCGCCACCACCCCCGGGTGCACCAACTGGGAGAGTTTCACGGTTCCTGTCTGCTTGTCCCCAAAACTATTCTCGAGACAGATGGTGTCGCCGTCTTTTATGCCCTTCTTCTTCGCCGTTTCCGCGTTCATGGTTATGTTGTACGTATAAGGATTAAGGGAGGCCGCTTTGTTTATGTAAGGGTTATGCGCCGTGAAACGGTAGGTCATGAGCGGATCGCGTTGCGAGACAACGAGGAGGTCGTATTCGGAGTCCGCGGGCAGCTCGGTATAAATAACAGATGGGAAATAGGTGGTCATGCCGGTGAAATAGTCCCAGTTCAGATTAAAGCCTACGCTCTCAGCTTTCTTCCTTGACTCCACCCTATCCTCTTCAACCTCCTCATAGTACATCGGTACCCGGGCGTCTATAAACCAGCGCCAATAGCATTCTTCGGTCCTCTTCTTCCAGGTCATGAAACCATTATCCCTGAACCATTCCAGGCCTCGCTCTTCACCGAAGTGGTACTTCAATACCCTGTCGACAAGCTCTGTATTCGATATTCTGTCCCCCGGCTCTATAATAGGCGGAATCTCTATATCTTTCCCCGCCCGCCTTCCTTTTGTGAACGTATAATAATCGTTTATTTGCGCATTGTACTCCGCCCTTATTCCCACCCTGTCAGCGAGGTCATTCATGACGTCCTGAATGTCTCTCGCCTCGCCCCTGGGTTCGGTAACGGGCATGCGCACATGAAAGCTCCACTTGTCGAGACCTACGGGGTAGCTGTAGGTGACGCTGAAGCCGGTAGAGATGTCCAACGTCTCAAGGTAGTGCGATTCAGGCAAAACGATATCGCAAAAACCTTCGGTTGTTTCATTGTGGAATGGCTGGAGCGCACAGCCAAAGGGAATTTTCTTGAGAAACTTTTCCGCGGCCTCCGGTCTGAGAAGGCTCATTACCACGTTTGCACCGTAGGTAAAGAAAACTTCCGGCCCGAAAGGTTTGCCGGCGTTCTCCCACAACTTTTCCCAGTCCTCAGCGTAAGGGTAGATGTTCGATCTTGCACCAGGGAAGAGATCATAAAAGTTCAAACAAGTGCCCGGCCCCTGCACTTTACCCGGCGGCCATGCAGAAATTCCAACCGGCCAGGCGCCGGTAGTGAGCATACCGTCAAGACCACGAAAGGCTGAGTACGCAAACCCACCAGTCTCGGGATAGCCAAGACTCCTTGGCGTTCCGGAACCCAGAATGCCTCCGCACACATCCTGGTTGCCGAGCAAAACATTTATCAGGTGCATGGCAGTATACCCGTGAAAGGAATTCGAATGGGTCTGCACCCCCTTGTACCCGACAACGCAGGCCGGCCTGTAAGGCACTTTCACGCCATCAATCTCAATTACACTTCCTATTTTCGCCTCGTCAACGAGTTCCTTTGCCAGCCGTCGTATGGTGTCCGCGGGTACCGTGCTTATTTCGGAAGCCCAGTCGGGCTTATACTGTTTGAGATGTTCTTTGATGAGCGCGAAAGCGGGCCGGCCCTCGACTCCGTGAGCCGTATACTTCCCCTCAATTGCTGGATGGGTCAGTGTCGGGTCATCATAGGTTTTCAGTTTCTGGTCGGCTTCGTCAAAGAGGAGCGGTTTTCCGGTTTGTTCATCCCGCACGTAGAGACGGTCCCCGCCAATGAGGTAGGCACCGTTCGTCTTGTGCCTGATATACTCTTTATCATACACCCCTATCTCATTGACCATGAGATTGGCTATGGCCAGAAAGACCGCTATGTCCGTTGCCGGTAAAATGGGAATCCATTCTTCTCCCTTGGATGCGACGGTGAAACCCTGCGGGTCCATGACCCTCATCTTCATGCCCCGCTCTCTGGCTGCTGCTGCCTGTCTGATACTGGCGCTCGCATTACGACCGCCGCCCCACCCTTCATTTCCGCCGCAACGCAGCACATAATTGCAGTACCGGTAATCGGGGACTATGTCCCAGGCGGCATAGTGGAGAGCGCCTATGTGGTGGGCGCTGCCTCCGCACATGGTTCCCGGACCGCCCGACGCATGGGAGTTACCGCCATAAGCCGGAATAAAACGGGACCAGGAGCTGTTGGCCCTCATGCCGCCCGTGGGACCCGGCGACATGGCAAACACCGTCGATCTCGGGTCCTTCTTCCGTGCCGCTATGAGCTTCTCGGTGATTGTATCGAGAGCTTCCTCCCAGGTAATGCGTTCCCACTTCGGGTCCTCATGCAGCCCTTTTTTCGGATTGGTCCTCTTTACCGGGTACAAGATCCTGTTGGGATCATAATAGTCCATTAAGGCGGTAACGCCCTTAGCGCAGAGCCCCCCTTGGGCGCCTTTGTCGCTCTCGGGAACCCCCTCCACGGCAACCGGTTTACCGTCAACGACCTTTACCCTGTTAGCGCACTCGTTGTAGCAGAGGGAACAAACACTGTAAACCCAGTACTCTTTTTGCTTGTCTCTTTCACCGAATATTTTCCTATAGCGCTCTCGGTCTTTCTCGACAATACCCATCACAACATCTCCTTGAAAAGTTGAGTTAATCTCCGCATGTGAATGTTTAAATAAGCATACTTTTGTGTTCAGCTATTTGACCACAGTACCATTTGGCCACAATGAAGCCGGGGTGTCAAGGATTTTTCCGTATCGCCACTGTTCATTTCATTCCGTCATTTCATCGCGTCATTAAGATAGATTCTTTCAAGAAGTGATGATAGAGTTTTTCATGCGGCTCCCTCCCATCTTCACTCTGGCTCTTGCGCATGCGTCGTGTGACCTCAACCAGGGAGCGCTTCCCATTCTCCTGCCCTTCTTCATGTCGGAGCACCATATCACGTACGCTTCGGCGGCAACAATCGTCTTTGCGGCAAACATGGTTTCCACGGTTACACAACCCGTCTTCGGCTATGTTGCCGACCGTCAATCCAGACCCTGGCTGATTCCTCTCGGGGTGATCATAGCCGGACTTGGCTTTTCCTGTGCCGGTATAGCGCCCAGCTACGGCATGGTGCTCGTCGTTGTCGCGGTGAGCGGATTGGGGGTGGCCACGTTCCATCCCGAGGGAGCCCGCCAGGCGCATCGCATAGCAGGCAATAGAAAAGCCACGGCCATGAGCCTCTTCACTTTCGGCGGCCAGCTCGGGTTCGCGATCGGCCCCTTGCTGGCCACGGCGCTCCTGCTCGCCAACGGGTTGCAGGGAACACTCTGGTTTGCCCTTCCGGCCATCGTGGTGACACTATATCTCTCGGCAAGATTGAGAGGGCCTGCCGAACGGGTTAAGCACGAACAATACGGCCAAAACGTTCCAGTTCAGAGCGGCGGGCACGATGCCTGGATTCCTTTTTGCTGCGTTGCCATTGCGGTGGTCTGTCGTTCGATAATCCTCTTCGGCTTGAACACGTTTCTTCCCCTCTACTGGATGAACGTCCTCCACCAGTCAAAGGTAGCTGCCGGGTCGGTGCTGACGGTGCTCGTTGTCGGGGGGATAATAGGTAACCTTCTGGGCGGAAGAATCGCCGACCGTTTCGGCTATCGCATCGCTGCGTTCGCTGAGTTCGCGCTCCTGGCGTGTTTGCTTCCGCTGCTGGCGTTCACCCGGGGCGCAGGATGGGCAACCCTGCTCCTGGTCCCGATCGGTCTTTTGCTATCCGCACCGAACTCCTCCATGGTCGTGCTTGGACAGAGCTACTTGCCCAACCACATAGGATTGAGCTCCGGAGTCACGATGGGTTTTGCCTTTTCCTTCGGAGGCATGACGACGCCATTACTAGGATGGATCGCTGACCACCACGGGCTTGGCGCCGCGATTTCGGCTGTGGCATTCCTGCCGATACTCTGTACGGGCCTGGTGCTCACGCTGCCGCGTCCGAAGCGTATGTCAGCGACTTAGCGTAAACTGAGCAATCAATTCTGTATCTGCAAGGCGGAAGATTCAGCGTTTGGCTTTCTTGCGCACCGGGGTCCCGGCTGAGCCTGAAAGAGACTCTTTCAATCTGTCCCTGACTCTGCCGATTTCCTCGGAGATAAGCTGCTTGGCTTCTTCGGCACGCCTTTCTTCAATTAGGGTAAGCAGTTGCTTATGAAGCCGCAGATACGCTCTTCCGAGGCGCAGGTCGGAAAAACCCTGGCTGAATTCCTGTACCAATTCAATAACCGACTCCATGAGTATTGACAGGACCGGGTTCCCCGCTGCCCTGGAGAGCAGGAGATGAAAACGAATGTTGTTGGCTTTAAGCATTGCAACATCGTCCGTATGAGCCAGGGATTCGTCTATCAAAATCCTTAATGGCTCCAGATCTTCTCTGGTCGCGTTTCTGGCTGCCTGAAGAGCAACGTGAGGCTCAATCAGTGCGCGCACGTCAAACAGATGATCTATCGTAATCTGTCCGTGAGCAATCAAATTTTTCAGGGAGTTACTCACGGGTTTATGAAAACTGCGTGTGACGAATGCCCCTCCCTTGGGTCCCTTTCTGATTTCAACGAGTCCCGATTCTTCCAGCACCCGAAGTGCTTCCCGCACTACGGTTCGGCTTACGTTGAACTG
>JADGQN010000367.1 GCA_017881765.1 Syntrophobacterales bacterium
AGTTGATACTCTGCTATGCCCACCAAATTTAACGTTACTGTCAAGCGGTATCATCTTTTTTTACGAAGGAATCCACCTCAAGTAACCAGGCGCTTGGGGCGCCGGCTGCGTGCATGCTGTTCCAAGCAATGGGCGGCGTGGTTGTGGGTATTCCGACGAAAACGGTCACAAATGAGCCGGCGAGCAAGGCGCACCGTTTTTTCATTGAAGACCTCCTTTTCGTTCCCGCCTATTTGTTCTGATTACCCTGGGTCGGTGTCTTCAGGTCGCGGATCATCTCCCCTATCCTGACGTATGCGTCCTCCAGGTACTTCGCGGTATCGGCCGAGTTCCTGTAAGTAGTCTCCAGCTCCAGCTTGGCCATCAGGGCCTTGAAATCGGGGTCTGCCATCGACTTGCGGAAGGCGTCGTCGAGCTTGCTGACGATCTCCCGGGGCGTTCCTTTGGGTGCGGCAAACATGAAGACCGTCTCATTGATGAAATCGTAGCCCAACTCCCTCATGGTGGGAACATCGGGGAACGTCCTCGACCGCCTTTCCCCCTGGCTCGCAAGCAACCGGAGCGTGCCGTCCTGCGCGTAAGGGATGAGGTCGCCCGAGCCGGAGTCGGCCGTCACGTGGCCCCCGAGGAGGGCGGTAAGGGCAGGCGCGGTGCCCGGATAGGGCACGTGGATCCAGTTGATCCCGTCTTTCTTAGCGATGTACTCCATGGCAAGGTGCATGGGCGACCCTATGCCCATGGTGCTGTAGGTCACCTTTCCGGGGTTGTTCCTGGCGTAATCGACTAATTCCCTCAGCGTCTTCCACGGGGAGCTCGATTTTACGGCGATGTACGACTGGGGCGATGCATAGTGCATGATGGGCACGAAGTCCTGGCGGCTGTACGGAACGCTTGTGAACTGGGGTATCCTTACGAAGGTGCTGCTCGTCGCGCCTAGAATATTGTAGCCGTCGGGCGGCTTCTTCGCCACGATCCCCGCTGCGACCGCGCTGCCGCCCCCGCCGTTGTTGGTAATGACGAAGGGCTGCTCCAGATACTTTTTCGCTATGCCAGCAAGGAAGCGCTCCGTGATCTCCGTCGTGCCGCCGGGTGAGAAGCCGATGAGGAGGTTTATAGGCTTTGTAGGATAGGTCGATTGCCCCCAGGCGGCCGAGCACAGCGCGAAGGAGCCCGCACATAGGAAGGCCAGTGCAAAGAGTCTGAACCTGCATGTTCCAAGTCGCATAAAAACACCCCCTGTTCGTTCTTGTAGGATATCCACTTTTACTATTGAGAAAAACAGGACCGATCCAAAGTGAATACTGCAATACCGCTGATGGCCATCAGTTGCTCCCGGCGCTGCCCGCTGAGCGGCCCTGGGTTTGAGAAAAACCAAAAGGGTTGGCAGTTCTAACACCAATATGCCAAACTAACATGCTATTATGGGACCTGCTCATCTCACCTGGGGCCGCAGTTGTCTTCGCGGCCCGTGCCAGGTCGCTCCTAGCGGCCCTCTTTCCCTTTACTATTCACATCTCATACTCTTTCACATTATCTGCTCGTCAGTGTTCCTTGGTTTTTTTCAACATGGATACCTACCAGTCAGACGTACCACGAGGCCCCCGTGTCCGCTCTGTTGGCTGGAACGCCTAGTTTACCACAAGAGTTAGGGCGTTAAAAGGAAGACTCTCGATCTCACGAAGACTGTTGACAGGATCACCCGAATGCGGGTCAGGGCCATCAAAGAGCAAATCTTCCAGCTCTATACCGTTGTCCATTGCCAGTTTAAAGGTGTAAGGTTTGGAGCATAAGACAGATTACGCCTTTAGAAGAGGAAGGAAGGGCAGGCCGAGATAGACGAGTCTGAAATGCGGTGCTCTAGGACTTATCAATCGAGCGTTGTTGCAAAGCAGCCTCTTTTGTCATATATTCCAGTCATAGCTTGCACTACAATTTTAAGCGCCGGAGGGGTGATAGAGTTATGCATGATGTATTGCCGGAAGGCGAAGACTTAAGACGCGCGGTCAAATGGGTATCCAGCGGTCTTCAGGATAGCCCTGGCCAGCCCGTCCAGCCGCTGGTCCAGGAAGCCATCTTTAAGTTTGATCTTTCACCCAAGGATGCCGAGTTCCTGGTAGACTTCTTCCGTCGAAGAAAAGAGGAAGCGTAACCGGCAGGGAGCGACCTTAACCGGCCGATCCTGATATCCAGCATACTCCTCGTCTTTCTGATTTCCTACCTCGTGCTGGTTCGATCCAACGTTGTGCTGAGATACCTTGGCAAAAGCGTGACCAAGATGGCCACTTCCTCCTTTCCGACCCGGCGAAATCGTAGTCTCCCGAGCATATTTCGGTAATAGCCATTCCCTATGTCCGGCTTTTATTCATAGAAAATATCTATTTGACTTATTCATCATAGCCATATAGGTTTACCGCATGCGTTGCTTTGCCCGTCCGTAATTACGAGTGTGACAAAGGAGGAGATATGGCAAACGATTACAGGGAAATGTGGAGCGGGTTGGGTCTGAACCTTGAGGCACACGATGGTCTGATGGCTGTTCTTTCGGACGCCTACCAGAACATCTACCTGTCACAGCAGAACCGGCCGGCAGGTATGGGCTACTTTGATTTTGTCATTTCCGAGGTGCATGGACAGAGAATCGTAGAGATACTGAAGGACAAGATCGACGGCAAGACGATTGTCGGGACATTCTGCCTTTACGTGCCCGAAGAGCTGATCCTGGCGGTGGATGGCGTAGCCATAGGGCTCTGCGCAGGCGCGGAAGTCGGTTCCGATGAAGCGGAGAAATATCTGCCGCGTAACGTCTGTGCCCTCATCAAGGCCTTTCTTGGCTTCAAGCTTGCCGGGCTCTGTCCCTACGTTGAATCGAGCGATCTCATCATAGGAGAGACAACATGTGACGGCAAGAAGAAAGCCTACGAGATCCTGGATGACATTACGCATAAAGTAATGGTCGTCGAAGTGCCCCATACAAAGAGCGAAGAGGGGAAGCGGCTCTGGCGCAAGGAGGTGCAGAAAATTGCGGACAAGTTGACCGAGGTCTCCGGAAAAGCGATCACACTGCCGCGACTCAGGGAGGCTTCGAAAGTCGTCGATGAAAAGCGCAAGGCATTGAAGAGACTCTCATCGCTCAGGGCATATGATCCGGCGCCCATTTCCGGGCTGGACGCCCTTCTCATCAACCAGGTCTCCTTCTATGACAATCCCGTACGGTTCACGGCAAAAGTGATTGAGCTCTGTGACGAACTGGATCAGCGCGTCAAGTCCGGTAAGGGCATCGCGCCCAAAGGCACGCCCAGGATCCTTCTCTCAGGCTCTCCCATGGCGATCCCCAACTGGAAGGTACACGCCATTGCGGAGGGCAGCGGCGCCGTGGTTGTAGGAGAGGAGTCGTGCGTAGGCGAGCGGAATTTTGCGACCCTGGTTGAGCAAGGCTTTTCCTCCGTGGAAGAGGGTCTGGATCTCATCGCGGACCGTTATCTGACCATTAATTGCGCCTGCTTCACGCCCAACGAGGGAAGGCTTCAGGATGTCACGAACATGACCCGGACGCTCCACGCCGACGGGGTGATCCACTATGCGCTCCAGTTCTGCACGCCATACATGGTAGAGGCGTACAAGGTCAAGAAGACAACTGAAAAGCAGGGCACTCCATTCCTGAGGATAGAAACGGATTACAGCATGGAAGACTTCGGGCAGTTGAAGACGAGGATAGAAGCTTTTGTAGAATTGATCAAGGAGAAGCGGACCAGTTGAGAACCGGTGGTATCGATATCGGTTCGCGCTACATAAAGTACGTGCTCCTCGAAGGCCCTGAGCTTGTTGAGGTACACAAGATCGAGACAGGCTACGACCCGCTTCCCCTCTGCAGGTCGTTAATTAGAGAGACGAGGCCGGACAGGCTTCTGGCGACGGGATACGGCAGATACCTGCTCGAACCTGACGGCGTGAAGACTTTGACGGAGATACGGGCCGTCTCCAGAGGAGCCAGGCGTCTCTTTCCCTCGTGCCGCACCATAATCGATATAGGCGGCCAGGACACGAAAGTGATTCAACTGAATGACGACGGCAGCGTTGAGAACTTCGAGATGAATGACCGGTGCGCAGCAGGGACGGGCCGGTTCCTGGAGATGATGGCCAAAGCCCTCGGCTATGAGATGGAAGTCTTCGGCAAACGATGCTCCCCGGGGAACGATGGGCTTAAGATAAACAGCCTCTGCGCGGTCTTTGCGGAATCGGAGGTGATCACCCTCATCACAAAAGGGATCAAGAGAGAGCAGATTTCCGCTGCTTTGCACCGCTCTATCGTGAGCAAAGTTACGAGCCTCGCTAAGAGGGTTGGGATCCGCTCTGACGTCGTTTTTACAGGCGGTTGCGCGCGAAACCCGTGCTTGAAAGAGATGTTCGAAAAACGCCTCGAGACGAGACTGTTGGTGCACGAGGACCCCGATATTCTGAGCGCGCTCGGGGCCGCGCTCTCTGCTGTATAGCTTTCGAATAACCAGAATCAAAAACGGGGCCAGACTCCGGCCCCGCCACACTACTTGTTCTCGTTTTGCGAGAAAGCCCGGTAGGCGATCCGGAAGTGGCGGGCCGCCCCGGCCAGCGGCCCTTACGTGAGTGGGAAGCCGAGCGGATCACATTTTCTTCCTCTTCACTTTTAAGAACGGATAGTTACTAAGGAGTTCATAAGTAAGGCCCCCTCACCCTCGCCCTCTCCCTCCAGGGGAGAGGGTTGTAGTATTTCCCCGCCCTTGAGGGGAGGGGATGAA